>JBGPZS010000126.1:0-9363 GCA_041493865.1 Terriglobia bacterium | reverse complement strand
CTCAACGCCGGCAACCGGCACACTCCAATTTGTTGCGCCCTGCAGAGCGTTGCTCCAACTGGAGAGTTCGATGGTCCCGTCGGCAATGTCTTTGGCCACCATCGGCCCATGAAACGTGACCAGCCCTGTGCGGTCCATGATCGACGTCAGCAATGACGTAATATCGCTGCAGCCGGCCAGGATTTTTGGCCGTGCAGCAAGCGCGGGGAAATCCAACTGATCCAGAAGATAGTTGCTGCCGTAGCCGCCGCGCACGCAGACCAGAGCGGCAACATCCTCACGCTCCCAGAAATTCTGGAACTCGTGCGCGCGCCGCTCCACCGTCCCCGCAAAATACAGGTCCCGGTCAAAAATGTCCTGCGCATACACCGGCTCATAGCCCATATGGCGCAGCCGGGCGCAGCCGGCAAGGAAACCTTCCCGGCTGAAGCTGCTGGCCGGAGCGATCAGGCCGATCTTGTCGCCCCGCCGCAACGCTGGAGGCTTGATAAGCTTCATGCTAGCCAAAAAACTCTCCCTGGCAGATCAATTGCGCCGGTCCGCGCAGAAAGACGTTGCCACCTGTCCAACGCACCACCTGCGTGCCGCCCGGAGCATGCACTTCCACCGGCGAGCTCACATGGCCCGCGGCAATCGCGGCCACGGCTGAAGCGCACGATCCCGTGCCGGATGACTGCGTTTCACCCACACCGCGCTCATAGAAACGCACTTCAATATCGTTTTGGCCCTTCACGCGGACAAACTCCACGTTGACACCATGCTTGAAGTCGTGATGCCGGCCAATCTCCGCGCCTTCCGCCTGCCATGCGGGAGAGAACTCCTTCACGAACACGACGTAGTGCGGATTGCCTATAGAAACCGGCGTGCCGTGCGCCTGGCCGAAAGCCGCCTTGATGGAAAAAGCGTCGCCCACCTGCGGCTCACCCATCTCCATCTCAAACTCAAAGCAGTTGTCTTCACGCGCGACCAGTTCGCAATGTTTCACGCCGGCGCCGGTGCGGATGGCCAGCTTCCCGGCGTGCCCGTTGCTTACCATGTACGCGGCCACCGAGCGCGTTCCGTTGCCGGAGATCTCCGCTTCGCTACCGTCGGCGTTGATCAGGCGCGCGCGCATGTCGGCGTCCGGCGCGGCAAAGAGCCACTCCACGCCGTCCGCGCCCACGCCGTTGTGACGGTCGCAAATGCGCCGGCTGAAGTCATGCAGGCCCGCGGGAGCATGCACGCCGTCAATGATCAGAAAATCGTTCCCGCAGGCGGACGCTTTGGTGAATGGGACCTTCATCTATTCGGTTTCAATGCCTTCAGAGGTTTCAAGGTTGCGCAGATCGTCGGACTGGCGCAGCCTGCTGGCAAGTTCCTCATGCTCGCTGCGTGTGCCGTCCACGCTGAAGACAAGCCGCTCTTTTCCGGCGGTGCGGCTCAAACGCATGCCCTGCATCTCTTTGCCCTGTTCTTCCAGGACCGAATTCACCTCGGCGACAAGATCGTCCGCCGACTTCTCCGACACGATCATATAGTTCATCATCAGCGGCTTCAGGTTGAACCGGCGCTCCAGCAGGCCGAGCACATGCAGCGCGAGGTAAATCAGCATGGTAGCGAAGATCGCCAGCAGGTACTGGCCTCCGCCGCAGGCCATGCCGATGGACGCAACCACAAAGATCGTGGCGGCGGTGGTGAGCCCGGTTACGCTGCCCTTGGCATGCAGGATGGAACCGGCGCCGATGAAGCCAATGCCAGGAATGATCTGCGCGGCGATGCGCGTGTGGTCGCCAATGCCCCACTCCGCGGCCAGATCATTCGAGAGGATGGTGAACATGGCCGATCCGAAACAGATAAACATATTGGTGCGCAGACCGGCCGGCCTGCGCTTGAATGCGCGCTCCAGGCCAATGATCCCGCCCAGAATGGCGGCCAGCGTGAGCCGGACCATGGTCTTGGAAAGCAGGTCGGCCATGGATATGTGCGGCAAGATGAAGGCAAGCGTTTTCATGGGTGACAATGTTCGAATTAATGTTCGATCTTATGCCAATTATCAGTGCGTTGAGCGATAGATCAAAGCCTTTGGCCCTGAGGGAGTGCCGATTGTGGCAACTGCCTCAAGTCCCTGCGGGAAGAGATGTACTGCGCGGTCCACGGCGTCGCCGGGAAAGGCGATGATGTAGTCGGCCGACTGCGCCGGCCGAGTCAGGGCGATCTCCCAATAAGGCGGGTTGCTCTCACGCAGCACGCGGCGGAAGTGGATTCCCGCCATCTGGACCGCCCCGGGGTGCGCGCCGCAATCCATCATCAGGGTTGCCGACGGCGGAAGCGTCTTCAACCTGGCAGCCAGCTCCTGCTCCAGCGCCATGCGCACCCTGCCGTTGGCCTGGGCCTCGCGCAGGCAGATGGGCGTCTTGTGCCAGACGGAGAAATAGCTTGCTGCGATCATCGCCAGCGCTGCTCCGCTTACAATCCGCTGGGGGAAAAATTTGCCGGCGAATTCGCATGCCAAAGCAAAAAAGACTGCAATCGCCGGCAGCAACTGCAATCCATAACGGACGTTGTAATAACTAAAGGGCCACCATTCCGGATGATAGATGGGCACACTCCCCCAGGCGATACACAACACATAAAACGGCACGGGCGCCCACAGGACGGCCCATGAGAGATAGCGGCGCGAAAAATAAGCCGATGCCAGCAGCGCGATCAACGCGGCGGTGAACAGCAGATACTCAGAGAGCCCTTCCGCCACGTTGAGCCTGGAGATTTTCAAAAACTGCAGCATTGCGCCGCGCGGAGAATCTTCACCCGGATACGTGGGCATGGTTGGGGTTTTGCTTCGCTCCTGGATGGCCCGTGCGGAGTAAGGCCCGTTGGCGAACTCCAGCGCGTTGCCGTATGCAAGCCGGTTGAACACTAGAAATCCGCCGGCGCTCAACCCGGTGAGAAGAACAAACGTGATCAGGCCCCGGCGCAGCGGCCGCGCGACCGGCCGCAATCGCCACATGAAGACGAGCGCCGCTGCGGCAATCACCGTCGCCATGAACCACGCGTCGTAGCGCACCAGCATGGCCGCGGAGACAGTCAGCCCACACTTCTCCAGCGACTTGCAGGCGCTTTGCGGATCCTCGCGCGCATCGCGCACAAATTCCGAAAAGTAGACGGCCGACCAGACTAAGAGCGCCAGGTACAGCGACTCGCCCATCGCGGTCGCCTGCATATAAATGAGATTGGGGTTCAATGCATAGATCAGGGCCGCAATCCATGCCGCCATGCGCGAAGCCAGGCTGCCCACCAGACGGAACACGCCCAACACGCCCGCAAGATAGGCGATCATGGAAGGAATCGAAGCGCCCAGGCCGGTCTGCCACATGCGGTCATTCACGATGAACGGGATGTCGAGCAAATGCGGCAGCGGCAGCCACACGGTGCCTAGCTGCAAGAGACCGGGAGTCCGCGAATCGAAGACGCGGCGCGCAATGTTGATGTGGGCCACGGCGTCGCCGTAAAGAAGAATGGCGCCCTGATGGTAATAGGAGATCAGGGCGCCAACAGAAATTGCGGCGGCAATGGACGTGAGCAACAGATAGTCACGTCGTACGGCGGCGTTCATGCCCGCGCCACCTTACGCCTTTGCCTCCTGCCCTTTACCCAGGTATTTGTCCAGCAGCAGAGCCAGCTTCTGCCGCGTGGCCGCGGGGATCTTGTCTTTATCGGTCTGGATGGCAAACTTCATCGCTGAGCCGCAGGCGCACTTGCGCTCCTTGGGCATGATGGCGATGGCGCGCTTCACCACCTTGGCTGCGTTCTCGGCGTTGGCGTGCACTACTTTCAGCACCTGATCCACGGTCACGTCCTCGTGGCCTTCACGCCAGCAATCGTAGTCGGTAACCATGGCGCAGGTGGAGTAGCAGATCTCGGCTTCGCGGCAGAGCTTGGCTTCCTGCAGGTTGGTCATGCCAATCACATCGGCGCCCCAGCTGCGATAAAGATTGGATTCCGCGCGCGTGGAAAACTGCGGGCCTTCCATACAGATATATGTCCCGCCCTGCTTGCCTACCACGCCGATGTCTTTGCAGGACTGGGTAAACGCGGCCGCCGCCTCCGGGCAGATGGGATCGCCAAACGCTACGTGCGCCACAATGCCGTGGCCGAAGAACGTGGAGATGCGATGGATGGTGCGATCAATGAACTGGTCGGGGATCACAAAGTCCGTGGGCTTGTGCTCTTCCTTGAGCGAGCCAACGGCGGAGAGGGACAGGATGCGCTCCACGCCCAGGTCTTTCATGCCGTAAATGTTGGCGCGATAATTGATCTCCGAGGGCAGGATGCGGTGTCCGCGGCCGTGGCGGGCCAGAAACGCCACCTTGCGCCCTTCCAGATTGCCGAGCACGTAGGCGTCTGAGGGTTCGCCAAACGGGGTTTGCACCGGGACCTCGCGAACGTCCGTAAGTCCGGGCATGGAATACAGACCGCTGCCGCCCATAATGCCGATTTCTGCTTGTTGCAAAGAAAATCTCCTTGAAGTTGATTAACTTTTGATTATAGCGAAAGCGAGGTTGATGGACGATGTACTGGGTTGGGCTAGAGCAATCCCAAATGGTCAGGATACTTGGCCTGCAAAGAGCTCACGAGAAGCTCAAACTCAGGAAGTCCGCGCAGATTCCGGAGACAATGGTCTTTCTGGAAAAAGGGCCAGCACGCGAATCCGCTGCTGACACTTCGCTCAAGCCACTCAAACGCAGTTTCGCGCCGGCCTATCAGGGCGAGAATGCAAGCGATCTGATAATAGGTATGGTGCGCGTGCCCAAATGATTTTGGGCTGGCAAGAGCCCTGGTCATGCAGTCGAGCGCCTGTTCCTCTCTCCCCGTCAACGCGTAAAGGACGCCCTGCAGGCTAGCGATGAGTGGTTCTTCCGGCAAAAGTCGCACCGCTTCGTCCATCAGCGCATTTGCCTCTTTCCAATCCTCCGACATCATGGCGGGCTGCGGAGCAAAGTAGATTGCATACTTGTTGCTGGGGCTTCCCGCCCGCCATGCCTGGATCTCTTCGCGCGCCAGTTCGTATTCCCGGCCCCAGACATAGACCTGGACGATGCTGGGACTGACCGCCTTTTGGGGATGGAAAGGCCGTCCTCTTTCATACATTTCACGAGCGTGATCGAGCAGCCCGATATGCGCCAGGATGGTGCCGAGACGGTTGTAAGCATGGGGCAGATTGTTCTGCAAGGTGAGAGCGCGTTTGAGGCCGGTAATCGCTTCCAGATGCTGGAAGTTTTTCGACGGCCCCCAGAGCAGAAAAGAGCGGGCCACGTGTCCTTCAGGCAGGTCCGGGTCTATTTCAAGCGCGCGCCGGCAGTGGAATTCAGCCTTTTCCAGCCACACGCTGGCGGGGTCGTATTCGAAATGGCGAGTGGCACAAGCAAGCGAAAGCGTGCCGTGGGCCAGCGCAAATGCAGGGTCGCGCGTTACAGCGCTCGTCAGGTGGTGGGTCGCTTCTTCCATGGTGGCCGGATCACCGGAGGCGCTAAGCTTGTATCCCCGCATGAATTCCGTATAAGCCAGCGGGTCCCGGCTATAGCGCGGGCGCTGCTGGACCATCGCCGGTTCCAGCGGCCGGTTCAATGCGCCAGCTATCTGCTTCGCGATGTCGCTCTCAAGATCGGGCAGACGGCCCATGTCGAGGTCGCACTTCCTTGTCCAGCAAGGGCCCTGCAAATGTGTATCAAACATTTCCAGAGAGAGTCGCCATTGTCCTTTTGACGATTGCATGGCGCCGTGGACCACAAAACGGATGCCGAGGCGCTGGGCAACGTCCGAAGGTGAGGTTTCAACCGGCAGGTCCAGTACGGCCGAAGTGGGCAGCACGTCGACATCGCGAAGATTTCCCAGACGCGACACCAGCGCATCGGCAAACCCCAGGCCAAGGCCGTGGTCATCCGCGGCCTTCCCCACGAGTAAAAATGGCAACACAGCAAGCGACGAGCGTTCGCCTGCATTCTGCTGACTGACCGCGCGGGAAGTTTGCCCAAGATCAGTGCGTGGATGTTGAGCGTCGATCACCCGCACCGGACCGATGAATCGGTAACCTTTCCCAACTATAGTTTCAAGAAAGCACGGCTTGAGGGAGTTGTCACCCAGAGCCGTCCGAATTTTTCGTACGATGTTGTTGACGTTCCGTTCAGTATCGATAAACAGATTGGAGCGCCAGAGTTTTTTGACGATGTCTTCGCGGGACACCATCTGGTCGCGCCGCCCAACCAGGAAAATCAGCAATTCCATGGGCTTTTTCTCGAGCTTTACGCGGCGTCCGAAACGGCGAAGTTCATAGCGCCCCAGATCCAGTTCGACCTCGCCCATTGTTGGTTTTGCACTCCGCATAAGCACCCGTAAGAACTATTATGCACTAAGATTCAGTTACTTACGGCGATATATAAAAGATATACCACGGTTATTCCCTCTTCATTGAAATGGCTCTGCCTGCAATAGATGATCATCGCTGATGAATACTGAAAAGCTTGGAGTAGAACAAATGAAACGAAGCTTATACCTCACTATTGCGCTGGCTGCTTTGGTTTGCTGGGCAGGTCAGCACTTCACCGTTGCCGCCCATTCAGCGGTTCACGCGAATAACGCATTCACTCCTGACACAGTTGCATGGGGGCCACCGCCGCCTTTCCTGCAACCTGGGGCCCAGTTCGCTGTGCTCGAAGGAGACCCGACGGCATCGAGCGGCGAATACACGGTGCGTTTGAAGATTCCCGATGGATACCGGATCGCGCCGCACTGGCATCCGTTGCGCGAGAACGTGACTGTGATCTCCGGAACGTTCAAAGTTGGAATGGGAGACAGCTTCAACAAGGAAAAGATGGCCACCTTCCCGGCCGGCAGTTTTGCCTTTCTCGATCCTGACATGCACCACTATGCGATGGCCTCCGGCGAGGTCGTGGTACAGATTCACGGCAAAGCACCAGTGCAGTTTAACTACCTCAATCCCCAGGACGACCCGAGCAGGAAAAAGTAGTTCTGAGTTCAGTTGGCAGCGCAGGCGGCATCAGAGCAAACAGCCCAGGAAAGGGCCGCAAACCGTTTCCTGGGCCTCACCCGCGTTGAAGATCGCCTGGGGTCACGGTATCCTGCCTTCCCCCGCCGACTTCAACCCCGCATCAATCAATTTTTTCGCCACAGCGTCATCAAAGCTTTCCACCGCGACCACGACGTTCCCGGTCTGCTGAATAAAGATCGGTCCGTCCGCGCTCATGTATTGATCATGGCCAGGAATTGCTGCGGCGGCGGGCACGCGATGGAGTGATTCGTAGCGCTTGGACAGAGCGCCGGCGTAGACCTTGGCGAATTCCTGGGCCGCGGCGTCGGTCGCCCACTTGGAAACATAAAACAATCCAATGTGCGTGGACGAGTTGCGGTCCGAGGGTTTCGTGTTCCTGCGTCCCGCTGCGTAATACGACCCCCCGCGCCACTCCGGGGTCAGCTTCTTGGCCAGGGCTTCGTCAGCATAGACTCGGAGCAGGATGTTGACGTCCAGTTCGCCCACCGCGCCGGCGTCAAAAGGCTCGTAGTCTTTTTTCAGGAAGCTGAAATCGGGCAGCAACAGCGGCGGCACCCGGCGCCCGGCGAGATACTCCTTAGGCTCCATCACCTCGCGCGTGGTCTGCGGCGGATGATCGAGTGCGCCGGTATAGGCGAGCTTCCTTCCGCCTGCCACCAGCAGCTCTTTGATGAACTTCATCCCCTGGCGGTACGGGAATGCAAGTTCTTCCTGCAGGAGCAACGGCGCGCTGTCAAAGATGGGACTGCCGCGGCTCTTGTCCATGGAAGCCTGCATCATGTCCACCACCTGCGGCATCTTTTCCACGCTCTGGTCTGACGGCGCCAGCACGTAATCCAGCAGCACGATCATCGCCTGGCCTTCCAGCACGGCGCTGCGGCAGGTGGACTCCTCGTCATTGCGGACCAGAGCTTCCAGGTCTTCCAGGCCACGCTTCTCGATTGCCTCATCGTGCTTGCTCATCTTCTCCAGGTCGTAGCTCTGGTCCTGGAGAGCATGAGTGAGCTCGTGCGCCATCACCGGACGCTGCATCTCCGGCTCATTCCAGTCCAGCAGGTTCATGGTCCGGGACTTCTCGTCGTAGTACCCGGCTACCTGCTCAGCCAGCAGCTTGACCAGGAAGGCATGGAGATTGAACTGGCGCGGCAGCAATCCAAATTTTTTCTGCACCAGCTCAGAGCGTTCGAAACGGATGCGGTCAGCATCGTCTTTGAACTTTTCGCCAATGTATTTTTCCACCTGCTCGCGCGTTACGATGGCCTTCTTGACCTTTTTCTTGACTGGCAGACCCGTGTCCTGGCTGGCAAAGTGCAAGATCTCATCCACCGAACGAAACAGCTCTTTCGCTTCGTCCGGCGTGATCTTGTGTTCTTTTTCAATTGGCTCGACTTCCACCCGGTTGGGCGAGGGCGTGGTCTGCGGCTGCGCAGGTTCACTCGTCTGGGGCGAAGCCGGCTCTTGCGACGGCGAAGGCTGAGGTGGTGGCTTTTGCGGGGCCAGCGCCGGCGGAGGTTGCGGCGGCTGCGGCGTTGGTTGGGTGTTTTGCGCGAAACCCAGCGTTATGAAGAACAGCAGTGTTGCCAGTAATAAGGTTATCGAAGGCTTTCTCATTGGAAAGATAAAACAGCAGCTCCGCCTCTCATGGTAACAATAATCCACTCAATTGCCAGAATTGCCATGATTGCCAAGATCGCCTAAATTTTTCAACTCGGTTTTGGCGTTCACTTCTCTGCTTCCTCCGTTCCTCTGTGTTGCAAAGGTTTTCTATTAGCGGCTGAAAAACGGGCGACCCTCGTTTCCGAAGATCGCCCATGGTTAAGTGAAAAATGCCTGCGCGGGAACTTGAGCCGTTCCGCGGGCGTGAGCGGAGCCGGGATCCCCTACGCGCGCGGTTTTCGTGCGTTGGGGAGCCCGCAGGCGCAATCCCGAGCGGAGCGAGGGAACTCTTCCTCTACTCCAGTGAAGGCTCGGCCGCGCGGATGTACTCGATGACCGAATCAGACCAGCCATCGATGTGCACCCACTTGCCGTAGCCCACGCCGTTCTGGAAGCTGGCCACGTTGATCACGTAGCCACGCGCCTTGGGGTTGGGCACTGCGTCGTGCGACTGCTCGTCAGTGATCACGATCAAGCGGTCATACTTCTCATCGATCCCGCCCAGCGCCTTGCCCAGGTAGGTGCCGTTGTGCGGCTGGCTCGCGTTCAGAGCGTCGCGCAAAGCGAAACCCTGGCGCGAAGGCACGCGCACCAGATCGTCAGAAAAGGTATAGATGCTTACCTGCTCCGCGATCTCGCGCAGCAACACCGCCAGCCCGTAG
>JBGPZS010000385.1:0-4410 GCA_041493865.1 Terriglobia bacterium | reverse complement strand
CGCCTCGGTGAGCGCCTGGAACAGAGACTCCACTTGCGCATGATCGGAATCGTCAGAGAATGCCATGCTGAACGGACGGTCTTCTGTCACCGGGCCATGATGCCGCAGCGCTTTCTGCGCCTCATGTTCCTCGTCCGTGCGCAGTCCCTGGATTCCCAGCACCGCGTCCTGTGGCCGCCGGTATCCTTCTTCCTTGATGATAAGTTTTTGCTGCCACAGTGCGTTGTAAAGCGCGTAGCGCTGCTGGATGGTGGTATAGCGGAAACGCTGGGCATAATTCATTCGATGCCCATCCGAATATTTCTTGAGCAGGTTCTTGACTTTCCATTCAATCTCGGACGGCGGTTTCTTGGAGCCTCCGCCAAAATACATGTCGTACTCCACCTTCAGCCGGCGAAGCTGGTCTTCCAGCACGTTCAGTTCGTCGTCAATCGCCAAAGGGACGGCTCCATTTCCAATTTCAAAGTATTTCCAATTTCAAAGCTCGGCTCGCTCCATGGGGAGCATTTACGCGGAATATACCACACACCACCCCACGCTCCTACGTGCTCAAGGTACAGGGGCTTACCCGCACCGCGGTGCTTTGTCCTGGCGGCTGGTCCCGCTTTAATTTCATGTCGGTTTTCGCCGCTTCACGTTTCATCACTCTGCCGGCCAATCTGAAAGTCAGGCATTTCATCTGCTTGGGAATTGCATCTAATGATTCTGTATGGTCCCTAAAAGCGTTTCCAAAAACCGCACCCGGATCGTTATTGCCGACGATCACACTGTATTGCGTGAATCTCTGGCGGCGTTGCTCGCCACCCAGCCGGATTTCGTCGTCGAAGGCCGCGCTGCCAATGGGCAGGAGGCGGTCACCATGGTGCAGGAACATCCTCCGGACGTGCTGCTGCTGGACCTCTTCATGCCCGAAGGCGACGGGTTTGAAGTGCTGCGCACCCTGGACCGGGCCGGCAGCCGCGTGGCCGCTGTGGTGCTCACGGGTTCTGACAATGAACTGGATTACGCGCAGGTGGTCAAACTGGGCGCGCGCGGCCTGGTATTGAAGAGTGACGGTCCGGAAAAACTCTTTGCCGCCATCCGCACCGTTGCCAATGGCGAGCTGGCCTTCTCGGATGAGCTTGCGCAGCAGGTCCTCACCACCATGACCGCGGAGTCAAAAACCTCCGCCAACACCATGAGCCGGCTTTCCACGCGCGAACGCCAGATCGCTTACCATGTGGCCCGCGGCATGAAGAACAAAGATATTGGCGGGGCGCTCTCCATCAGCGAAAACACCGTCAAGCGCCACTTGCAGAGCATCTTTACCAAAACCGGCGCACGCGACCGCCTGGAACTGGCCGTGCTGGCGTTGAGTGAGGTAAGCAAGGCCGCGTGAGCTTTTCTGAAGCCCCGAATCCCGCGACGCCAGCAATCCTGGTTCTTTGTTAAGGGGTGCGAGCGGATGAGGGGACCCTATGAACACGACGCTTTGAAAGGGATGTACCAACCCTCAGCATATTGTTTGTTATAGGGATTTCAGAAAAAGCTAATTGCTATCTGCTCGGCTACTTTCCCGCCCCGGCCGCCATCTTTTTCACCATGGCCAGCACCAGTTTGCGATCACTGTCATTCAGGCTCATGGAGTAGCGGCGAATCTGGGTAAGAAAGCGCACTTCGTCTTCCGTAAGCGGGGGAAGATTTTTGGCGTTGCCGTTGGAAAAATGGTCGGCAAAAAACTGGCCCAGGGGTAATTCCATGGCGCCGGCAATTTTCGAAAGCGTATCCAGAGAGGGGATGGTATGGCCGTTTTCCACGCGCGACAGGTAACAGCGCAAAAGCCCGGTACGCTTCTCAATGTCGCCCTGCGACATGCCCTTCTGCAGCCGATAAGTCCTGATTGTTTCGCCGATATTCATGCTGGAGCCAGCTTATGATATTGTTCCCAGGGGTTGATTGGATAGTAATCAGAGGCGCACCTTTCTGCAAGCACATTTTTTGTCAGCAAAGCTTTCGCAGCCAGGATTCAGCAAGTCACTTGCCTGGTCTACCAAAAACTGCATATTTACTTGCATATAAAGCCACATGCCTGAACTCCTGCCTCTTTTTGTTTGTGATTTCCACAACTAGCTGGCAGCTTGCTCTCCCGAAGAGGAATGCAACGCCAGCTCCATAAACAATGTCTTGCCCACTGGAGTGTTGTAATACGGAACAGTCTCCGCAAACCCCAATTCGCGATACATCTCAATCGCATCATCCATCTTGCCCGGTATGGTGTCCAATCTCATCCGTGAATACCCGGCCTCGGCCGCTTGTCCGATGACCCGTTCCACCAGGATGCGGCCAATTCGGCAGCCACGAAACTCTGGGCGCACGTAAAGACGTTTCATCTCACACAAGCCGGGTTCCTCCAATGCGCGCAAGGCAATCACACCCGCGGGCCGTCCGTCCCAAAAGGCAAGAAGAAGTCGCCCTGATGGCGGCGCGTATTTCCCCGGCAAAGACCGCATCTCCTCTTCAAAGCCCTGAAAGCAGAGGTTGAATTCCAACCAGGTTGCATATTCCACCATCAGTTCCCGTGCCGTACCGATGTGCCCGGCAGTTTCGGCCTGTATGATCGTTAGCATTCTGAAACTCATCCTGTCTTTTGCGCCGCGCTGCTTTCTTCCATTCTGTTCTCTTCCATTCCGCCGATAAGGCGGTCATGCCAGCGGGAAAAAAGCAGCAGGGCGGTGATCGCGCCGATTGCCGCTGTCGCCATGTCTTCCTGCGTGTCCCAGGGATCGCCCTGCGTCCCCAGGAAAGCATCTGCCGCCGATCCACTGGCCACGGCGACGCGCCATTCCAGCAACTCGTAAGCGGCGCTCACCGCCAGGCAGATACTCAATACGATGAAAAACAGCCAGCCACGCCGCAAAACAATTTTTCGCCGCAGCAGAACTTCACGCGCCACCAAAGCAGGCACAAAGCCCTGGGCAAAATGTCCCACACGGTCATAATGATTCCGAGCGAGATGGAAATGTTCGCGAATCCAGTTGAAGAGAGGAACCTCGGCGTAGGTGTAATGTCCGCCGACAAAGAGAATGCAGGCATGCAGCAGGATCAGCACATAAATGAAGGTCGTAAATTGAAATCTGCGATAGGTAGCTGCCAGTGCCGCAAGCGCAAGCAAGGCCGGGAAGACTTCCAGGGCCCAGGTGAAGTAGTCATGCGGATGAATGGCTGACCACGTCAGTACAACCGCAAATCCCCCAAGCAGCAGTAACAGCGCATGCTTCTGCTCCGGCAGCATCAGGAAAACTCCATCATTTTCGTCGTTGGTTTTTTCTAGCGTATGCTGCCCACATTCTATCTGCAGCGCAGAATTCTTTGGCCAGCAAAAAAGCCTCGCGCTTGAGGCGAGGCTTTCTCAACAACATACAACCAGCTATTTATGATGCTTTTCGTGTCTATCGTCTCTATCATCATCGCCAACATGGACGATCCCGCGAATCTCGCCGTTGGGAGACCGCGTGGAGTGGACATTGGCGTAGGACGCTCCCTCGCGTATTGCCTGGATGACCTTGTCAAATTCGCCGGGAGCAATTCCCTGACTGTTGGGGCCAATCACGTTAGCTGCCGTGATGGTGCCGCTCACTGTGCCGGAAGTGGTGTCGGGGCAGGTGGGCACTCCAGGGTCGGTGGCAGGAGCTGGAGCGGCCGCGGTCTGACACAGAAACACCATGACTCCCCCGGTCTCTTTGGAGAGTCCAAAGTGAATATGCGATTGAGTGACTTGCGCGTTCAGGTTGTTGTAAGTGACGGTGTAGCTGAGAGTAGTTCCATCACTGCTGAGCGTAGCGTGGAACGAACCAGTGGCTTGCGTCGCGACCGGACCGGGCGTTTCATTGATACCCCGGAGGGTCGCGTGGAAGGTGTTACGGTCATCATTGTCGGACGCCGCTGTAGTCATGGCGCACAGCCCAAAGACACAAACCGCTAGCAGCAGTTTTTTCATGCAGTTTCTCCTTAAGTTGAGATTTTTGGGATTGTCCTGGCCTGACTCACAGACTTGTTCGCAAAGATCCTGCGAACATCAATGAGCGACTGGCGTTCTTGCAACTTTCGTTCCATGCGGGGGCACTTAGTGGTATTTTTATTGTCGGATAGCCCCCAAGAACGCTTTCTTGCTGATTAGAAAAAGCTTATACAGAAAAATATAGTTTTGATTTTCTTAGATAAACCGGCTGCAAATATTTTCATCATTCAAAAACTATGCGATTTCATTGAAAAATATACAAATAAATAGAGAGTAGCGAAGCCTACCCCATCAACATTCCGCCATTCACCTTGAGCACATGTCCGGTGATATAACCTGCTTCTTCTGAGGCCAGGAAGCACACCGCGTGCGCTACCTCCATATCAGTTCCGGGACGACCCAGCGGACTCATT
>JBGPZS010000542.1:0-2845 GCA_041493865.1 Terriglobia bacterium | reverse complement strand
CGGTGGAACTGCTGCGTGAAAACCACAAGTCTCTGGTGGATAAACTTACGTATTGGAGCGGCGTGCCGCGGCCTCTGATCAAAAAACTTGTCGAATCGATTGAAACGCGGGTTGGCGAAATGGACCTGCGTGCCAACGTGAAGCTGGAAAAAGTCTATCTAACAGAGATCACGGTCTACGCGACGGCGCTGGCCATGAACTATGTGACCCGGGGAAAGTTTATGCAGACTTGACCGGTGTGGAACCGAATAAGTCCTGATATAGCGTGCGAAATCCTTATGTGGAACCGATATGGACAGTAAATTGAAAATCACGGTCCTGTATGAAAGCTGGGGCGAAGAAGAAGAAACTGCTCCGGAGCCGGAAAAGAAAAAACGCGGCACAAAGAAGAGACGCAAGAAGAGGGAGAAGCACGACCGGGAAGAGATCTTTGAGGCGCTGGAAAAGCTCGGCCATGAACCTACATATATGGTGCTGGATGGCGAAGATAAATCTCTGACAGCACTGGCCCGCCATGAAGCTGACCTGTTCTTCAATTTGGTGGAGTCCTACGCCGGCGATGACACCATGGAGATGCATGTTGCCGCCTACCTGGACCTGTTGGGCCGTCCTTACACGGGAGCTGGGCCGCAGGGCCTGTACCTGGCGCAGGACAAGGGGCTGGCAAAGAAGCTGTTCCAGTTTTACAACATTCGCACGCCGTACTTCGCCACTTGTTACCAGGGCAAGCTGGACCACTCACAGGAGATTTCGTTTCCACTCATCGTAAAGCCGGAGGCGGAAGATGGATCTCTCGGAATCGACCAAGGAGCAGTGGTGGGCAGCGTGAAGGAGTTGATGGAGCGCATCCACTACGTGCAGGAGGAATTCAACTCGCCGGCACTGATTGAAGAATACATTGAAGGCCGGGAGATCTACGCGGGCATTCTGGGAAACCAGAACCCGGAAGTGCTGCCGCTGGTGGAGCTGGACCTCTCGCGCCTGCCCGAAGGCATGCACAAAGTTGCCGGCATGGAAGTGAAGTGGGAAAAGGACAGCGAAGCCTACAAACTTACCAAGTCGGCGCCGGTGGAAGACCTGGATGAAGAAATCCAGGAACTGCTCGCTTCAACGGCGCTCACAACCTATCGCATTCTCAAGCTGCGGGACTACGGACGCATTGACATGCGGCTCACGGAGAAGGGCGAAGTGTATGTGATTGAAGCCAATCCCAACCCGTGGCTCTCCAGCAACTCAGAGTTTTTTATGGCAGCGAAAAAATCCGGGCGCTCGTACGCGGACATGATCGCGGAGATCATACAGTTTGCCCGCACGGACCGGCGCCGGCG
The DNA here is from genome assembly GCA_041493865.1 of Terriglobia bacterium. Classification (GTDB taxonomy): domain Bacteria; phylum Acidobacteriota; class Terriglobia; order Terriglobales; family Acidobacteriaceae; genus Angelobacter. The sequence continues at coordinate 1,517 of JBGPZS010000542.1, read as the reverse complement.
CGACAAGCTGCACCTGACCTAGGCGCTGGACTGCGCCGCTGCAAACTACGCCTCCGCGTGTGCGCGAGTGCATTTCGTCCCACCCTTGTTGAGCGATCTTTCTCGAGCTTGTGCCCGCGTCTACAATGGGCCATGCACCTGGAGTTGCTGTTCAAATTTTTGTTTTGTCTTCTATTTTTGAGCGCAGTTGCAATCCGCGTTCATTACCAACGCGTGGCTGGCACATATCGAGAAGGAGTAGCAAAGCACGCGGAGGGTCATCTGGCGCACGAAGCCAAGCCACTCTTGATCATTCGCCCTCTGCTGGGGCTGCCGTGGTACGGCGTGGTCCTGTGCTGGTTCTTTGCTCCACAATGGATCACCTGGTCATTTCTGCACCTGCCACTGTGGATGCGCGCTGGAGGAGTTCTCGTCGCCGGAGTGGGACTGCTGCTGCTGTGGCGCAGCCATCGCGCTCTGGGAAAGAATTTTCGGCCCACGCTTGAGGCTTCCCCCGACCAGGAACTTGTCACCATTGGGCCCTACAGGCATGTTCGGCATCCGCTCTACCTGGCGTTTCTTCTGATGCTCACTTCCACCGGGCTGCTCTCGTCAAATTGGTTTATAGGGGTGGTTGGCGTGCTGCTGATTGCATCCATCACGGTAGTAAGAATTCCCGCCGAGGAAGCGCTCTTAAGCCAGCGTTTCGGAGAGCGATACCGTGAGTATCGCCAGCGCACGCCTGCTTTGTTGCCACTTCCACGCTCGGCGGCGCGAGGAGCAGCAACCGGGTAGCCGAATACCGATGATGTGACATTCTTCAACTGCTGGAGGTTTTTCAAAATGAACCATGTGCTATCAATGTTTGCATTCCTGCTGTTGCTCACCCCAGCGCCGGCGGAGAGCACGATTTCACAAGACGAGCTGGTGCGCAGGACGCAGGAACTTTTCGATGCCGTGGCCCCGGGCGATCCCACTCCTTTTAAGAAGTATTTTGCGGAAGATGCCATGTTCTTCGACGAAAAGGGCAGGAGCATGGACAAAGCCGCGCTGGTGAAAGACGTCCAGCCGCTGCCGAAGGGTTATTCTGGTTCCATCAAGGTCATGCGGCCCAAGAGCCACATTGAAGGAAACGCGGCTATTCTCAGCTACGATCTGGATGAAATTGAAGTTGTGTTTGGACAAAAGCTGACAGCGCGTTACCACGAAACCGATACCTGGATGCGGCGCGGCGGCACCTGGCAGATCGTGGCTGCACAGGTGCTCCGTTACTATGAAGACCCCGCGCCGGGCAAAGCCGATACCAGCAAGTTCGCCAGCTACGTTGGCATTTACCAGCTTTCACCGGAAAGAACCATCACCGTCACCGCCGAAAATGGCCATTTGTATTCGCAACGCAACGGACGCGCGAAGGAAGAGTTGGTTGCGGAAGCCAGCGATATTTTTTTTCGTAAAAGCGTGGAGGGTCGAACGCTGTTTGGTTATGACGATGACGGCAAGGTCGCGACGCTGGTCGACCGCAGAAACAACGAAGACAT
>JBGPZS010000082.1:0-11093 GCA_041493865.1 Terriglobia bacterium | reverse complement strand
TCTTTCGCGTCGTCCGGATACCAGGCGATGACGGAGCGCTGCGTGTCAGGCGCAGGGGACGAAGTCTGGAAGGCGAGCGGCGCGTCGACAAATGCGGCGATTTCCCTGGGCATGCCATAGCCGACTGGGTGCTGCTCATCGACGTACACACGCAGGAGCGAACCGGGAATATTGAAGTCGGAGGCGGAGACTGAGCTGCGGCCAGGAGCGGCGGAGATGGCATTGCGCACGGGAAGGTTGAAGTCTTCACCGATGAGCAGCTCTGACGAATGCGCCAGAGCAATCAGGGCGCCACCTTTCTCGACAAAGTCTTTGAGTGAGCGGACGCCCTCTTTGCCGATGCCGCCGGTATATTCGGGAGGAAGTTCCTCAAAGTAACCTTCGCGGCCCGGCCGGCCCTCGACGATCACTTCACGCGAGGAGTCGGGCAGGATGATGACGTCATACGCGGCGTTGAGGTTTCCGGCGCGCACCTGCTTGTTCTCAATGTTTTTGACGTTGAAGCCGTACTGTTCCAGGACGAAACGGGTCCAGCCTTCGTCGATGGAGGGGATGTAGGGCTTGTATAGCGCCACACGCAGGGTCTTGAGCGGAGTGGAGTTCTTCGGCAGGTCAGCGAGTGCGTTGAGGCGCAGGTGCAATTTTTCCGCAGCAGCAGCAAGTTGCGGGTGCGCGGCAAAAATCAGAGAGGGCATCTGGCCTGCCGCGCGGCTGAAAAACACCTGCGCACCGGCCTTTTGCATGGCATTGACCAGAGCGAAAGCGTTGTTCTGGCGATCAGCAACCGAGTAGTAGCTGCCTTTGCCGGTGAGACCGCTCTGCGGCCATGCCACGGTCTTTATCATCCTGGCCGATTGTTGCTCGGCTGGAGATAATCTGGTTTTCTCAGCTTTCACGCCCATCATCAGTGGCAGCGACCATGCGGCAACGTCGTAAGGTTCAAGGATCCCGCTGTTCGGGGCAGGGCGGACTTCAGGATAACGCTGCACGCCAAGCATCTCATCGACGAAGCGGCCATACGGCTGCGCCGTGGGAATCAGGAAAGTTCTCTCGTCCTTTGCGAGCCGCACCTCAGCGCCATGTTCAAGCATGAGCGCAGCCAACCGGGCGGCCACCACAGGATCGCGCTGATCTTCAGTGGGGATGCTCCAGAATTCCGAGGCGTCCGCCGAATGGATGGCCTCGCCAGCCATGCTGGCCACGCCGTGCAGCAACTCGTGGCGATACTTGCTCATGGTTTCAAGAGCGGCGTTAGAGACCAGAAGCTCGTAGTCCATAATGTCGCGCAGGCGCCATGTGCCGCCGGGCCAGGGATTGGGAAAGTTGATCTGCTGCTGATACTGGATCAGGCCCTTGGTCCCGCCCTGAAGCTCGGTGGGAGAAATCTGCATGGGCGTGGCAATGCGCGCCGAAGCAACCTCAGTAAGCACACCGTACATATTTTTCCACCAGCCGGTGTTGCGGGTGCCGCCGGGCCAGTAGGCGTCAAACGAGTAGTTGTAGATCACCCCGGACTTGCCGGCCTCTTCCAGCCGCCAGCCCATGGCGGCGCCCACAAGGTTGTTGCCGCGATGGACGAGCGGGTTGACTAGTTTGGCGACAGGATCGGAGTTGGGCGGAATGTAAATGCGCGGGCCGTAAAAACCCATCTGGTGCTCGTCAAGCCAGAACTGCGGGAACCACTCGTGATAGACGGCGTGGCTTACGTTTTTTGTTTCGATCTGCGTGAGCATGTACCAGTCACGATTATTGTCATGCCCGACGTAGTGGTGATAGAGATAGGGAAGCGAGCCGCCTTCATACTTTGTGCCGAGATACTTTCGATACCACTCCGTCACCATGATTTGGCCGTCTGGATTGAGCGAGGGCACCAGCAGCACGATGACATCATTGAGGCGGCGCAGCATTTCAGGATCGCTGGTGGTGGCGAGCTTGTAAGCCCATTCCATGGCCATCTGGCTGGAGCCGATTTCCGTGGAGTGAATGTTGCACGTGAGCAGAAAGATGGCCTTGCCTTCGTTGGCGAAGGTGTCGATCTGCTCTTTGGAGAGGCCGCGTGGATCGGCCAGCTTGCGTGCAATCTCCTGGTATTTGGATTTGTTGCGCAGGTTCTCCGGCGTGGAGATCGCGGCCATGAACATCTCTTCATCGAGCGTGGTCTTGCCCAGGACCTCGATCTCTACGCGGTCAGAAGCTGCCGCCAGCGCTTTGAAGTAAGAGGCGATCTGGCGATAGTCGGCCAGCTTGCGGTCTGCGCCGACCTCAAAGCCCAGGAACTCTGAAGGCGTGGGGACGTGGGAGCTCTTCTGCGCGGCGGCTGGCATGACAGCCGCGATGAGAAGCAAGGCTAGGACGAAGGCGGCGCTTTTCTGCTTGTGCATGGTTGGCGATCTCTATTTTTGGGAATGAGGGAAGCGTAACAGTATAGCCGTAGTTAGCGGATTTGCATCGGGCAGCGCTCCGCGTTCCAACAAAAAAGGCGCCGCGAGGGCGCCCCAGCCTTTCCTGATATGACGGTGAATTCTTAGTGTGGCCGGTGGCCGCCCATATTGCTCATGTCCATTTTCTGGTAGCCGTCGGGTATTTTAAAGAGTGAGGCGTCTTGCGAGCCTTCCTTTATATTGGTGTACTGGGTGGTCATGTCGCCCACGATTGCCTTGATGACGAAATGGATTTTCTGGTCGATCCAGAAGGTTTCTGTTTTGCCGCTTTTTTCGGTGATCAGCCATTTATCGCAGCTGCGGCCGTTGACGGTTTCAGTTCCGAGTTTTTTGCAGGTAGTGCCTTCCCGTCCGGCGCAGGGATCGTTCCCCTTGAACATATCTTCAAATTTGGGCATACGTTGCGTCATGGGGCTGTTCTGATCCAAGGGGAACTCCATGTACATGTGCTGCTCGGTCATCAGCATGTACGCGGTCTTCGCGTTGCCGTCAACAACCATGCTCATTTTTCCGCCGAACGGACCGGCTGCTTTGCCGCCCCCGGGATTGTCCATGTCCATGCGCATCCTGGGCATGGAAAAATACATCTTCCCCGTCATATTCAGGGTGCCGTTGGCGGAGGTGGTGGAAAAGTCGGCGGAAAAAGGCAGCGGCGTCTGAAAAGCAAATGCGGAAGAGATGGTGAGCAGCATTAGCAAGCAAATAGCCAGCCGGGCGCGGGAACTGTGTTTCACGGTTGATCTCCTTCAAAAGAATTTGGGTGCGACCCTAGCAAAAAGATCCGGGGACGTTCAACGGCAAAAAATGTTGTCGGATGGTGTCCTGATTTTGGACAGTACCACATTCCGGTGGTGTTGCGTTATTGTGGCTCTTGAGTCGGGTCAAAGAGCAAAACCGGCGCCCTTAAGGGACGCCGTTTCGCTTGTGGGGAGGGTAAGTCTGTTACTGGTTTACCGGGATCTTGATGATCTTTTTCTGGATCGCATACGTTACTAATTGCGCTTTATTGTGAATGTCGAGCTTGCGCATCAGGTTGAACTTGTGGGCTTCCACGGTCTTCACGCTGAGTCCCAGGATCACGGCGATTTCCTTGACCGAGTTTCCTTCCGCCAGCAGTTTCAGGATCTCGCGTTCGCGCGGCGTGAGGGTGGAGATTCGCGGCCGCATTCTGGTATCGCGGACGCGCGACCGGAAATCCTCCACCAGCTTGCCGAGCACTTGCGAACTCAGGTACTTGCCGCCTTTGTAGACATCCTTGACGGCGGTCAGCAGCTGTGGCGCGGGCGTATCTTTCAGCACGTAACCTGACGCCCCGACTTCCAGGCACTGGACCAGGTAGTCTTCGTCTTCATACATGGTGAGGAAGAGGATCTTCGTCTCCATGCGGTTTTTTTTGATCTGGCGCGCTGATTCAAACGACGACAGTCCCGGCATGCCGATATCCATCAGCACGATGTCCGGGCGCAACTCGCGCGCTTTCTCCACGGCTTCTCCGCCATCCGCGGCTTCGCCCACGACTTCAAAATCGCTTTCGCTTTCCAGCAATCTGCGCACGCCCTGGCGAAACAGCGTGTGGTCATCTACGAGTAAACATTTGATCTTCGGCATGGGGGAGTATCCTTTAGTTTAATTCGGCCTTTGTGCGGCATGCGCCGCCTGCGCCAGCGGACGTTCCACGACTTGCGCCGCTTCGCCCGCGGGTACACTGATTTCAATACGCGTGCCCTTCCCTTTGGCCGAGGTCACGCGTGAGACCCCGCCCAACATGGCAATCCGTTCCTTGATTCCGGCCAGCCCAAATGATTGGTCACGCGAACCGCCGCGCTCCTGGATTCCAATGCCATCGTCTTCTACAACTACTTGCACCAATTCGTCCGTGCGCGTCATCTGCACGGTGACGTTGCGCGCGTGGGCGTGTTTGGCCACGTTGTGCAACGCCTCCTGCACCACGCGGTAGATGGCCTGCTCCGTTCCTGAAGCCAGGCGTCCAACGTCTTCCGCTATCAGCACACGTGCTTTTACGCCGGCGTTCCGGGCAAAATCTTTGGCTTCCTTCCGGATCGCCGCCACCAGTCCCAGTTCTTGTAGCACCAGCGGGGAGAGCTTGCCAATAATTCTCCTGATTCCTTCAATCGTGCGGTCCACCACTTCCACGGTCTCGCGGATTTTGCCGCGCACGTTTTTCGCGGTGATGCCGGTCTCCATCATTCCCAGGTACAGCCGGATCACCATCAGCGCCTGGCCGGTTTCGTCGTGCAGTTCGCGGCTGATGCGCTTGCGTTCTTCTTCCTGCACGCGCAGCAGGTGGCCTGAGAGTTCCGCGATTTTCTGCTCCCGCTGGCGTAGCGCGTCCGTCATGCGCGCGCGTTCAATGGCCAGCGCCGTCCGGTCGCCGATGGCGCGCATCAATTCGCGCTCCGTCGGCAGCCACTCGTAAGGCTTGGGAAAACCAATCACCATCACGCCAATTGTCTCTCCGTCGGCTTTCAGCGGCACGCCCCAGAGAGATTTGGCCTTAATGCGGATCATCGGCCGCAATGCGCCCGTGTCAACGTTGGTATCCAGGATCATTCCCGGTTCGCCGCTGATGGCGATCTTCCCGGAAAATCCGCTGCCCAGTTCGACCTTGAAATCTTCCGGCAGCTTCACATCCAGCCCCACGGAAGAGGCGATCCGCAAGGCGCCGTTCTCCGCGTCGCACAGAAGAATGATGCCCACGGAGGCCTGGAAGGTCTGTGTCGTAATGTCCAGTACCTTGCCCAGCAGCGCGCTCAGGTCTGCTGAAGCCAGCTCTGCATCCAGCAAGCGGAGCAGGGCAGAGGATTCCAGAGTCTTGGAATCGAAATACGCGCCTGAAATGATCACAAAAGAAACCGAGGAGAGCATTTCCAGAGCTGCTTTGGCCTCAGCTTCGCGCTCGGGAAAGAGACCGGCTATATAAGGTTCGCAGCAGGACTGGTAGAGCTCCAGCGCCCGCGCCACCGCCCGCGTATCCACCTGGAGCTTGGAGAGCCGCGTGCCAAAATACTGGAGGTTCTCCTGGAAGCCGGGGTAATCGTTGTGACAAAAATAAGAGCATCCCGCAGCCAGTGTCAGGCGCTCCACCGCGGCCAGCGTGCGCCCGTCAAAGCCGAACTCCGCCGCCAGCTGCTCGCGCCATTTATTGGTGATGTCAGGGAAATAGGGTTCCAGTGCTCGCGCAACTTCGGCGATTAACTCCCGGGACGATTCCTTGAACGGCGGTACAGCGGTCACTGGCACTTCCTGAGGTTTTTTATTGACGAGGTGGCCGTTCCCTGGCCATCTTACTACTTTGACAACCGGAAAAACCTTATCTCTAAGGTATTTTACAGCGCCCCGAACCCACTGTGAACTAAATAGTTACTATTTCTCTAGCCAGCAGTGAAAGACCTTATATTCCTAGGAGTTAGACCCTAGCCGCATGCACCGGTACAGGTGCGTTACACCATCGCCGTCTGTTGCCGTCTCGCCTCCTGTTCAAGGCGGATTGCCTGTCTGAAGTACGTCATGGAGAGCTTCAACCCGGCTTCAAGATCGATCTTCGGCTCCCATGCAAGCAACTGGCGCGCCTTGCTGATGTCCGGACGGCGCTGTTTGGGATCGTCCTCCGGCAATTCCTGATGAGCAAGCGGGCTGCTTGACCCAGTGACCTTTAGTACAAGCCGCGCACACTCCAGAATCGTGAACTCCGTGGGGTTGCCGATGTTTACCGGATCGTGAGTAGCGGAACGCGAGAGACGCAGGATGCCGTCCACTTCGTCGCTCACGTAACAGAAGCTGCGTGTCTGCTTGCCGTCTCCCTACACCGTGAGCGGCTCGCCTTTGAGCGCCTGCTTCATGAAATTTGAGATCACCCGGCCATCGTTCAACTGCAGGCGCGGCCCATAGGTGTTGAAGATGCGAAGAATGCGCGTGTCCACGTTATGGTAGCGGTGGTAGGCCATGGTCACGGCTTCGGCAAAACGCTTGGATTCGTCATAGACCGAGCGCGGACCGATGGGATTCACGTGTCCCCAATATGTCTCTTCTTGCGGATGCTCCAGCGGATCGCCATAACATTCTGAAGTCGAGGCCAGCAGGTACTTCGCGCCGTATCTGGTGGCCAGCTCGAGCGAATGAAACGACCCCAGTGAGCCCACTTTCAGCGTCTCGATTCCGTGCTCCATGTAGTCCACCGGGCTGGCCGGCGAGGCGAAATGAAAAATGTAGTCGACCCGGCCCGCGTCATAGGGCTCATTTACGTCTTTCTGCAGAAACTCAAACCGCGACTCATTTTTCAGGTGGGTAATGTTGCGCAGGCTGCCGGTCAGCAGGTTGTCCACGCACACAACATCGTGGCCCTCCGCCAGCAGCGCATCACACAGATGCGATCCGATAAATCCCGCCCCGCCTGTCACCAATACCCGCATAGCCCATTTTTCTCCGACGATCGAAATTACTTGTCAGCCTGAGCGACTCCGAAGGAACGAAGCGACTGAGGAGGAGTCGAAGAACCCCGAGGATGCGTCGTTCGTCCATGCCGTGTCAGGGAGTTCTCACAAAAATCCGCTTCTCGAATCTGCCCTCGACACCGGTCCCACCATTCTACTGCTGTCCCACACCTGCGCTATGAATTGCTGTGTTGCTCTCGCAGTGACCGATGCTTCTCTCCACATCGGTGCCTTCTTCGTAATCGTTCCAGGTCTCCACCAGCAGAAACGGGGCCGCGTTCTCTGATCCGTAATACTTGCGGAAGACCTTCAGCACGTCTTCAAAGGTCTTGCCGCAGCGGTACGCGATGCGCCGGTTGCGGCTCCATGAGGCCTTGCTGTCGTCAAAACCCGGCCACACCGCTCCCACCGCAATTTTGTCGGGATGGTTCTCCTGCATGTGGCGGTAGAAATAATCCAGGTAGTCTTCGCCGTAGTTGCTGCCGTCGCGGGCCCAGCCGCCCTTGCCCGGTTGCACCCAGGCGTAGTAGCCGTCAAATGCGCTGGGATATTTGTTGTTGATGTCCTTGTAGATCAGCAGCGGCGGGTCCGGCCATGATTTGGTGACCTGGCGTACCCGGTTCCAATCCGTGCCTGAGTCTTTGGGAAAGATAAACACTACCGGCCGTCCTTTGTAGCGCAGGTAGCCGTTGCGTGACGCACCGGCCTGCGGCCCGATATAGCGATCGTAAAGATATTGCAGGTCTACAATCACCGCGTCCGTGTCGTAACCCGGATGGTCCACCGCTTCATCGTACTGGGCCGCCACTTTGAAGCGGCCGTCCTCGCTTGCCGCCTGCTGCATCAGCGCGAAACTCTGGTCTTCAAACTCCTTGCGCGGGCCATACCAGTTCACTACAAATCCACTGATGTTCAGCTCCCGGGCCTTGGCGATCTGCTGCCGCAGCACATTGGGATCATGGCAGGAGTAGCCCACGTCAATGTGGTCCTTCTGACCAAACCACGGCTGATACACCGCCAGCAGCTTCGGGCTGCCCTCCGGCGCTCTCTGCACCGCCGCCAGTTGCTCGCGCGGGTTCAGCCGGGCGCAGCCGGTGGCCAGGCCAAGCGCCATCGCGAGAAGGCAAAGAAATCCTGTAGGCGTAAAAATCCGCTTCATCATTTAGGTCGTTTCCCCCAAGTTGGATGAAGAAGCAGCAGTTTGGGATGGTTGGGGATTGAAACCGATCACGAGCGCCGGCTGACTGCACGGAATAGGCCTTGATTGGGACTTGGGATTTTCCGGCAATCGGTTACCGTCCATGTAACGGTTGAGGAGCTCGGGTCACTTACTATTTGAAGCGTCTGCAGACTCTCTTATCTGTACCCGCAATTTCATGCGCGGCGGTAGGTCGCCGGCTTGGGCGGGACGCGCTAAGAATCAAGAGTCTTTGCGGATGGGAGTAAAGTTATGCAACGGATAGCCAATATTACTGTCGGGATTGTAGCTTGCGTGCAGGTCGTAATAGCGATGGCAGAGATGTTTCTTTGGAAGGGAGCTCACCTTTACCTGCGCATACCTAAACTCGAGCTCCTTCCCTCCGAGGCCGATAAAGTAGCCCCAATTGTTGCCAATGCGGGCCTCTATAACTTGTTCATCGCTGCGGGACTGGTGTGGAGCCTCTGTGTGACGAGCAACGCCCAATCCCTTAAGGTGTTCTTCCTGTCGTGCGTGGCAGTTGCCGGCATCTACGGCGCAATGACCTTGAAGCCAACGACGCTCGCGTTACAAACCCTACCAGCGTTGCTGGCATTAATTCTGGTGTGGATGGCAAACAAAGCGATATAACTCCGGGCCTGGCTAATGACCAAGGATGATCCGCAGCCGGATGAACTACTTTGTCGCCGTCAGTACCAGCGATTGCGAGTCGCCTGTGCTGACTCCGGCATAAAATTTGCGCAGGTCTGCGTACTCGTTTTGTTTGAAAGCAATTTCAGCCATGGCAAAGTCACGGCTGATGGTCACGCTGTTTCCATTCGCGCTGTGCTGCAGCTTGTAGAGCGAGTAGTCGGTCCTGATCGGCTCCACTTTAGGAAGGTCCTCCATATGGAACGCCGCCGGGAACGTAATCTGTGTCTCATCCATGCTGTAGTAGGGATAGTTGAAGTAAACGGGGTTCTTACGTTCACCGTTGGCGAAAGGTTGACCGCTATGTGCTTGAAAGAGGTTCGAAGGAACCAGCATGCGTTTGCCCGTGATGCTGGCGTATGACGGAATGTCCACGCTGAAGTTGGCCGTTAACTGCGCCTCGCCGTCGTCCCAGTTGGCGGTGCTATCAAGTTGAACCAGCGCGCCGGCGGGTAGAACGGTCTTGAGTTCGTCTTCCAGTTCTTTCTTCCTTCCGGCAGCGTCGGTCTTCAGGCTGCTGAGGCGGTGGACCAGCGCCTCTTCACCTGCCCATGCGACCCCGATTTTTCCCTTGGCGCCGCCATCCTCGCTCACAACCAGCCGCCCAACGCGCTTGCTGATTGCTTCCTTATAACTTGCGCCCGGTGTTGGCCCCAGGCCCGTGCCTCCGTCAGTGGTTTGCCGCATCCCCTGGGTCGAAGTGTGTTGCCAGGCCAGGTGTCCGAAAGGACAAAGAGGCGTGCCCGGGTCAAGGAAGACTTCCTTTCCGTCCAGGGTGACGATGGCAATCTCCGAAGTCAGCTGCGAGGGATTCGGAATGTTGGGCTGAAAGAAGAATTCATCCCGGTCTGCGACACGCATCAGGTAGACCGGAAGATCAGCTGCGCGGGCCAGGGCCCAAAAAAGCCGCGCGATTTCATCGCGATATCCCTCATTCTTTTTGAGCACATCGTCCACCGTCCGCTTTTCCTTGCTCTCTCTGGTCAGCAGCTCTTCCAGCGCGCCTTCTTCCCTGGTGTAGGTAAGGTTCTTGATTTTCTGCACATAGGCATAGATCTTGCGGGTCTTTTGTACGGCAGTGTCCGACGGGGTTATCACCTGGCCCACGGCTGCCGCCACCGCACCGGAATGCCCGGCAAACGTTTCCACGTCCTTGGTCCAGTACTTGCCTTCTGTCTTCCAGAATTCCTGCGGCTTGGCCATCTTGTCTGTGCCATAGTAAAAGTTCACGCGCATCTTCAGCACCGCCGATGGCGGCGAGAAGTCCTCTTCCACGAAGGCAGGAATGTCTTTTAGCTCCAACTCCATTCGTTTGTTGGCCACGGATTTGATCGCTGTGGTCTCCGGAAGGCCGATGAGCGAATAGTAAACGCGATCTTTGATATCGCCATGGCTATCTCGAATGTCATAGCCGGCTTTTTGAAATGGAACAAAGGCGAATTTGGCGCGCTTCTGAACAAGGTCCTCCTGCACCGTCCAGCGTGGCGCAAACAAAAAATTCTCCCAATATTCGACGTATTTCCATTCGATGATGCTTCCCACCTGAACATTCGGCAAGGTAAAGGTTTTGGCCAGATACTTGACGCCATGCGCTTTCACAATCGTGCTGGTAAAGGCCTTGCCCGCGAATGGTGTGATCGTGCCGTCCGGCGCAATGGTCCTGGCCCTTATGTCGGCTATCCCCGCATTCCTTCCGTCGTATTCGATTTCCACGTTGGCGCGGTTTTTCCCTTTTTCCGTGAGTACTTTCACGCGCTTGTAAACATAGCGGTGGCGCGTCATGTCGTCGGCGATTTCTTCGTGGTAGAGAATGATCGCGTCAGCCGGGTGCGCGGCGTCTGCTGTCATCTTCAGTTCTTCCGGGTTGATGGGTTGCCAGTCATCGAAAGCGCAGAGCCGATAGGATGAACACAGACAAATCACTGCCAGCGCAATAGAAGAAAGCTTGGCGCGAAACATGGAAATACCTCGCGAGAATTGGAAACTAGCCTGAGTGCAGCAGTTTATATAACAATCGTTTGGGTGACTGCAAGGTCATTTAGAAAGGGGCTTTAGTTCGCCTCAGCCGAATCACCCAACCGCGCTGCCCGGTCCCTGCGACGCCGGCGACCCGGCTGGAGAAACAAGCGGGCATCGGCCTCAGAACCACTTCTTTTTTTTGAAATACAGCAGGGTAGCCACGGTGGTCACCGCCATCAAGCCAACGGAATAGAGCGTTCCGTGCGGGTTGTCATGCCAGGGCAGCGGCAGGTTCATGCCAAAGAAGCCGGTAATAATCACCATGGGCAGCGCGATGGTGCCCCAGATGGTTAG
>JBGPZS010000573.1:0-2554 GCA_041493865.1 Terriglobia bacterium | reverse complement strand
CCCGCTGCCGAAATCCTGAGGGCAAAAGCCCGAAGGACCTCGGTTTGTTATAGGTTCATCCACACGCTTTTCAATTCGGTGTAATGCTCAATGGCGTGCATGCCCAGCTCGCGCCCAAAGCCCGATTGCTTATAGCCGCCGAAGGGCAATGCCGCGTCCATCACGCCGTAAGTGTTGATCCACACCGTTCCCGCCTTCAACCGGCGCGAAAGCTGGTGCGCTTTCTTGATGTCGTTGGTCCAGACCGCCGCGGCCAGGCCGTAAACATTCTTATTGGCAAGTTCCGCCACCTGGTCAATGTCGTCAAACGTGAGCGTGGCCAGGACCGGGCCAAAGATTTCTTCCTGGGCGATCTTCATATCGTTGTTCACGCCGCCGAAGATTGTCGGCTCAATGAAGTAACCGTGATCGCCGTTGACTTGCGCGCGTTTGCCGCCGGCCAGCAGCTTTGCGCCTTCGTTCTTGCCGGCTTCAATGTAGCCCAGCACCGTCTGCATCTGCTTTTCGCTTACGACGGCCCCCAGCCGGGTCTTGGGGTCCAGCGGGTCGCCCAGCCTGATCTTCTTCGATGACTCCACCAGCTTGCTCACAAACTCGTCTTCGGCCTTCTTCTCGATGAACAGGCGGGAACCGGCGCAGCACACTTCGCCTTTGCCATAGAAGATTCCGTTGAGCGCGCCTTTGACCGCCGAATCCATCTGCGAATCGGCAAAAACAATGTTTGGTGACTTCCCGCCCAGCTCCAGCGTCACGCGTTTCAGCGTGTCAGCCGAGTTGCGCATGATCTCTTTGCCCACCGAGGTCGAGCCTGTAAACGCAACCTTGTCCACACCCGGATGCCTCACCAGCGCCGCGCCCGTCTCCGGCCCGCCCGTGACGATGTTCAGCACACCGGCAGGCAGTCCGGCTTCCAGCGCCAGCTCGCCAAAGCGCAAGGCCGTGAGCGGCGTCTGCTCCGCGGGTTTCAAAATAACGGTGTTGCCGCATGCCAGTGCCGGACCCAGCTTCCAGCTTGCCAGCAACAGCGGAAAATTCCAGGCGACAATCGCGCCCACCACGCCCACCGGCTCGCGCAGCGTATAGGTGAAAGCGTTGCTGAAGCTGTTGACGGTCTCGCCGTGGATCTTCGTTGCCCATCCGGCAAAATAGCGGAATACGTCAGCCACCATCGGCATATCCACGTAGCGCGACTCAAAGATCGGCTTGCCGTTGTCGAGCGTTTCCAGTTCGGCCAGCTCTTCAATGTTCTTCTCGATCAGGTCAGCGATACGCCAAAGCACCTTGCCACGCTCGCTGGCGGACATCTTCCGCCACGGGCCGTTGACGTCATCAAACGCTTTGCGCGCTGCCGCCACAGCCTGGTCAACATCCTGCGCGCTGGCTTCTGCGATCTGCGTCAGCACCTCACCCGTTGCCGGGTTATAGGTGTCAAACGACTTGCCTGAACCTTCCGACCACTTCCCGTCGATAAGCAGTTTGCCGGGGGTAACTTTTGCTTTTGTTGCTGTTAGCATTTTCTAAGCCCTCTTGCCGCTGGCTCATTACATGCCAGCATGCGGTGGCGGGGTGGAGCAGGGCTTTAGCCCTGCGGATTGCTGCTGAACAGATGGCTTTAGCCGCTGAGGTAGCACAGTGGCTAAAGCCGGTTCCTGTTTCCCAATAACGCAGGCCTGAAGGCTCCACCCAGTCTCAAAAACAGATCCTTCGACTCCCCTTCGGCAAGCCTCAGGTCGCTCAGGATGACCGCAGCGGGCTCCCGCTCCGCTCACGCCCGCAATGCGCGGTCACTTCGCCTTAAACGTTGCCGGCCGCTTCTCCACATACGCAGCCAGGCCTTCCTTGGCGTCGTCGCTGGCGAAGAGGCGCTGTTGCAGTTCGCGCTCCACCGCCAGGGCCGACTCCATCGGAATCTCCCAGCCGGTCTGCACTGACCGCTTGATGTTGCCGACGGCCTTGGCTGCCTTGTTTGGCGGCGTGAACTGGCGCGCGTACTCCATGATGTTTTCCATGAAGTTCTCGCGCTCATAAATGTCATTGACGATGCCCATCTCCTTTGCTTCTTCAAAGGTGAAGGTGTTGCCCGTGACCATCAGTTCGATGGCCTTGCTCTTGCCTACCATGCGGCTCAGGCGCTGCGTGCCACCGGTACCAGGCAATACGCCGAGGTTGATTTCCGGTAAACCAATCTTGCCGGCGTCACGGCGCGCAATGCGGATGTCGGCCGCCATGGCGATTTCCAGGCCGCCGCCCACGCAGTGGCCGTTGATGGCGGCAATCACCAGCTTAGGGGTGTGCTCCAGGCGCAGCAGCATTTCATTGGCATGCAGGCAGAAGTAATACTTGAACGTCGGATCGACGCTGGAAAGCATCTTGATGTTCGCTCCGGCGGAAAAGAACTTGTCTCCCGCTCCCGTCAGCAGCAGCACGTACACGTCGTTATCCATTCGCGCCTTCAGGATGCATTCATCGAGCTGCCGGTTCATCTCATAGGTATATGTATTGGCCGGCGGATCGCAGAGTTCAATCACCGCTATGCCGTCTTCAACGCGATAGT
>JBGPZS010000074.1:0-11574 GCA_041493865.1 Terriglobia bacterium | reverse complement strand
TATTTCGGCATCTTCACCTTTCCCAAGGCGGAAAAGAGATTCGCATATGCACGTCTGCTGCAGGCGGCGAACTATTCCAAGCAGGAGCCATACACTCAAGAGCGCGTGGAAGAGGCGGAGTCAAGCCTGCTGGAGTTTTTTCATCACACCGGCTATTTCCGGGCGACGGTTGAACCTAAATTGCAGATTGACCAGGCGCACGACCTGGTAAACGTGGTATTTGACATCAATCTGAAGCGGCATGCGGCTTTCGGCAACGTCAACATCACAGGCGTTGCAGAGGCGCAAAGCAAACGCCTGGCCGACAGCCTGCGTTCGATCAGGGCGCGAATCAGGGGAGCTTATCTGAAGCCGGGGAAGACATATTCGTTTCGGAGATTGCAGGCAGCCACTACGTACCTGCAACAGCAATTAGGAAACCAAAACTATCTGGCGAGCCGGGTGAAGCTGGTCTCCACTATTTACAACGAACAAAGCAACCGCGCGGACATTACGTTTGAGGTGACGGAAGGCCCCCAGATCACCATTGAGGTGGCCGGGGCGCGCATCAGGAGACGCACGCAGAGAAGGCTGATCCCCATCTACCAGGAGAACGCGATAGACGCCGATCTGGTCAATGAAGGGGCACAGGACCTGAGTTCCTATTTGCAGTCGAAGGGCTTTTTCGACGTGAAGGTGCAAAGCAAGATTGAAAAACAGCCCTCCGGCATCACGGTGTTATATCAGGTCGATAAGGGCAAGCGCGGCAGAGTGACGTCGGTTGAGTTCCACGGAAACGACCATTTCAGTGACAAGGAAGTCAAGGCACATGTGCCGGTGTCAAGAGGCGTACCGTTCGTGTTTTTCTCTCGCGGGAAATACAGCGAGCAGCTTGTACGCCGAAGCGTGAAAAACCTTGAAGGTCTGTATCACGGCGCCGGGTACAGCGAGGTGAAGGTCACGCCGAAGGTAGTGAGAAAGGACGGCGACCTGCGCCTAACTTTCCAGGTGCAGGAAGGCGTGCGCGATGTAGTGGAGTCGCTCAAGCTGGAAGGCAACAATTCGCTCGCGCAGAAACAGCTTGCGCCCAAAGGCATGAATCTGGAGCCAGGCAAGCCCTACTCCACGCTGTTGCTGAACAGGGACCGCGACCAAATCATGGCGACCTACCTGGACCGCGGGTACCTGGCCATGACTTTCAAATCCGCGGTGCAGCATGGGAAGGACGATCCCCATCGCATCCAGGTCATTTACCAGATTGACGAAGGCCCCCAGGTGCACACCGCCAACCTGGCCGCGATGGGCAATCGGCGCACACGTCCGGAAATCATCGCGCGCAATGTGAACATCAAAGTAGGCAAACCGCTCAGTGCGACTACACTGCTGCGCGGCGAGAGCCAGCTCTACACGCTGGGAGTGTTTGACTGGGCCAGCGTGGATATGCGCAAACCCATCACCGACCAACCCGAGGCGGATGTGCTGGTAAAGCTGCACGAAGCCAGGAAAAACACCATTGCGTACGGATTTGGGTTCCAGGTGATCAATCGTGGTGGAAGCGTTCCCAGCGGCACGGTAGCGCTCCCCGGACTCCCTCCCGTAGGCCTGCCGACAAATTTCACCACCAGCCAGGAGACCTTCTGGGGGCCGGAAGGGTCCATTGAATACACGCGCAGAAATTTCCGGGGACGAGCAGAGACAATCATCCTGGCCGCGTTCGCTGCCCGGCTCGACCAGCGCGGGTCCGCAAGCTGGGAGAATCCCACGTTCCGGAACACAGGCTGGAGTTCGACTGTCAACATCTCCGCCGAGCGAACCAGTGAGAACCCGATCTATACCGCGCTGCTGGGTGGCGCGGGAATTCAGTTCCAGCATTTCATGGACAAGGACCGGCAAAAATCCGTGATTTTCCGGTATGCCTACAGCCGCACCGATTTGACGAACATTGTGATACCCGACCTGGTGCTGCCGGAAGACCAGCATGTGCGCCTGTCATCGGTTTCCGCATCCTTCAGCCGCGACTCACGCGATAACCCGCTGGATGCGCACCGCGGCATTTACGAGAGCCTGCAACTGGACCTGGCCCCGAAGTTTCTGGGATCAAACACGAGTTTTGGCCGCTTCCTGGGGCAGGTGGCTTACTTCCGCTCGCTCAACAGCAATTCTTCGCTGGTCTGGGCCAACAGCTTACGCCTGGGACTGGAACACGCGTTTGGCGGACAACACATTCCCATCAGCGAGAACTTTTTTTCCGGCGGAGGAAGCACCCTGCGCGGTTTCAGCTTGAATGGCGCCGGGCCGCAGCGAGCGGTGCTGGTATGTCCGCCGGACAATCCGAATTGCAATGAAACCATCAGCGTGCCGGTCGGCGGAGAGCAGCTTGTCATTTTGAACACTGAACTGCGTTTTCCGCTGGGGATCTCTTTGCCGCTGGCCGGCGGCCAGCTGGGAGGCGCCGTGTTTTATGACGGCGGCAATGTTTTCAAAAGTGTTGGGATCAGCAGCACGTTTTCCAACTATAGCAACACGGTCGGCGCCGGCCTGCGCTATAAGACGCCGATCGGGCCGGTGCGCATTGATGTGGGACATCTCATCAACCCGCCGCCCGGGCTTAAGTCCTATCAATTTTTTGTGACCCTGGGCCAGGCATTTTAAAGCGGTGAAAAAAGTGAAGAAGTGGAAAAGAATTGTTTTGTGGGTCCTGGCAGCCATGGTGGCGCTGGTTCTCGGCGCCACAGTTACCCTGGTGTTGCTTATCCAGCACAGCGAAGGTTTTCGCCGGAACATCCTGGCCAAGGTGAAGACCAGCCTTCAGCAATCGACAGGAGCACGGCTTGAGGTGCGCGATTTCCGGCTTCGTCTCTCCATTTTGACCCTGGACCTTTACAACGTGGTGGTGCGTGGCAGAGAAGCGGACCCCAGCCGGCCTTTGCTTCAGGCCGATCGTCTTCAAATCGGGCTGACCATTGATTCTTTGCTGAACCGAAAATGGCACGTCAGGAACATCTTCATCGATCGCCCGGTTGTGCGCCTGGCGGTCAACAACGCAGGCGAGAACAATCTGCCCAGGGCGCCGAAGGAGAACGCCCGCAGCGGCATGACGAAAGTTTTTGACCTGGCCATCCGCGAGCTGCGGCTCGAGCGCGGCGAAATCTATGACAACGACCAGAAGACGCCGTTGAGTGCGGAAGTGCATGACTTCGCCGTCAACGCAAATTATGATCCGGCAGAGAACAAATATTCGGGCGAGCTTGGCTACGACAAAGGGAAGATCGTGTATGGAAAATACGCACCGGTCGAGCACACCTTGCAGGCAAAATTCGGCGTCACGCCGCAAACATTTACATTGGACAAACTTGAACTCGCCGCGGGCAAGTCTCACGTGGCGGTGAGCGCAACGGTCAGCAATTACAGCTCGCCAGACCTGCATGCCGAAGGCAGCTATGAAGCTGCGCTGGTCACGGGCGATTTCGAGCGAATCCTGAAGAGCGGTTCGCTTCCGGACGGAACAGTGCGGCTGGCCGGGCAGCTTACCTATCAGGCGGAACCAAATCGACCGATGCTGGAGACGGTTTCCACGGCCGGCAACGTCACCAGCTCCGGGCTGGCGGTGAAGGTCCCCGGTTTGCAAACCGAGGTGCGAGACTTATATGCGCATTACACGCTGTCGCGTGGAAATGCCGAGGTAAGTGATATTCATGCCCGCATCATGGGCGGGACTTTGAGCGGTAAGCTCACCATTGGCGATGTTACGGGCGCGTCGGAGGCCCGGCTGCAGGCATCACTCAAAGATCTCTCGCTGGAACAGGCGCAGGCGGCCACGCACAACACATCGCTGCGGCAGGCGCACCTGAGCGGCAAGATAAGCGCGGACGCTGATGCACGCTGGACCAGGACGCTGGATAGTCTGTTGGCCCACAGCGATGCGACCATCCAGGCCAGTTTGGGCCAGGGGCCGGCGATGCCGCTGGGCGGCGTAGTCCACGCGGAGTACGCGGCGGCCGGGCAGCAGATCGCACTGACGAATAGTTATGTTCGCACTCCCCAAACGACCATCCATCTGAACGGTAAGATTAGCGATCATTCGCAACTCCAGGTAGCGCTCGGTTCCAAGGACCTGCACGAACTCGAACTTCTGGCTGAGGCGCTGCGAAAGCGTACTCCGGGCCAGCAGCCGGAACCACTGGGGCTTTATGGCGCAGCCAATCTGAATGCGACCATCAGCGGCTCATGGAATAAGCCACAAATCAACGGGCAGATGCAGGCAAGCAATCTACGCGTGAAAGGAAGCTCATGGAAAGTGTTGCGCACCGGTTTTAGCGCGAACCCATCGCAGGCGGTCCTGAGCAATGGCAGCATGGAAGCTGTTCCGCAGGGCCGCATCAACTTCAGTGCGCAAGCCAGTCTCAAAAACTGGGATTACGCGCCGTCAAACCCAATCACGATGAACCTATCCGCCGCGCAGATTTCCATTACTGACCTGGAGCGGCTGGCAAACAAGGCGTATCCCGTGAGTGGGACGCTGACGCTGAACGTTTCTGTGCATGGATCGCAGCTCAACCCTGCGGGGCAGGGCAGCCTCACGATAACGAACGTGAAGGTCGCGAACGAATCGATGCAAAATATTCACGGGAAGTTCCGGGGCGACGGCAACGCCATCAACGCCAATCTCACGCTGCAGATGCCCGCGGGCACGGCCCGGGCCGACCTTGATTATTCCCCCAAAGACCAGGCCTACCGCGTGCAGATACAGGCACAAGACTTCCGCCTGGAGAAATTACAAACCGTGAAAGCGCGCAACATGCAGCTTGCGGGCGTCCTGAATTTGAATGCCAGCGGACGAGGCACCGTGAACGACCCGCAACTCCAGGCCACAGTTGAAATCCCGCAGCTTAAGGTGAAGGAGCGGACAATTCAAGGCATCAAGCTCGAAACCACGGTGCAAAACCACACGGCCAACATCGCCCTTGATTCCGTTGTGGCCAAGACGTTTGTGAAAGCGCGCGGCACCGTGGGAATCGATGCGCCATACATGGCGGACATGCATCTTGACACCGGACGCATCGACCTCCAGCCGCTGCTGGCGATCTACGCTCCCGAGCAGGGCGCCGATTTTTCCGGACAAACCGAATTGCACGCAACACTACGCGGCCCGCTGGCAGAAACGAGCCGCATGGAAGCCCATGTGGAAGCGCCGAACCTGGAGCTCAATTACAGACATTATGAGCTTGCGGCGGCCAAGCCGATCCGCGTGGACTACCAGAATGGCACAGCGACGTTGCAACCCATGTCGATTCGGGGGACGGGCACCACGATCGATGCCCAGGCGACTGTGCCTGTCAACAGTCACGGGACCGCGTCATTCCTGGTGCAGGGCAACATTGATCTGCGAATCGCTGAGCTGCTCATGCCCGACCTGAAGAGCACAGGCCAGATTCAATTTGACATTGATTCCCGGCGTTACGGGCCTGGCTCCAACCTGAAGGGCGAAATCAAGATTGTGAATGCCAACCTTCACACAGTAGATTCGCCCGTGGGGCTGGACAATGCGAATGGCGTGCTTAACCTCACCCAAACGCGGCTGGAGATCGCCAGCTTCCAAGGGCAAGTCGGCGGAGGCACAATCAACCTCACGGGAGCTGTGGCCTACCGTCCAGCTGTGCAATTTCACCTCGACTTGGCGGCAAACAACATTCGCGTTCGCTATCCGGAAGGCGTACGCGCGATCCTGGCTTCCAATCTTGCGCTCAACGGCAATATGAGACAGTCGCTATTCAGCGGCCAGATCAGGATTGAGCACGTCTCGTTCACGCCGGACTTCGACCTCAGCACGTTCATCGGACAGTTCAGCGAAGAATCGGCTGACATCGGAACGCCTGGCCCGCTTACACAAGGGATGAGGCTCGAGATCGCTGTACAATCCACCAGCCAGATGAACCTGGCGAGCAGCCAGGTAAGCCTGCGCGGAGACGCGAACCTGCGCGTGGTGGGCACAGCTGCCTTACCAGTGATTCTTGGCCGAGCGAACCTTACAGGTGGCGAATTTTTCCTGGCGGGCAATCGGTACGAAGTCCAGCAGGGGACGATTGGCTTTGCCAATCCGGTGCGCACGGAGCCGGTGCTGAACCTGCAAATGCAAGCCAGAATTAACGAATACAACATCCGGCTTGGTCTGAGCGGCCCACTGGACCGTCTGCAGACGACCTACACGTCTGATCCAGCGTTGCCTCCGGTGGACATCATCAACCTTATTGCGCGGGGCAAAACGGTCGAATCGGCTGCGGCCAACCAGAGCTCTTCAGGCACTCTGGGCGCGCAGGCCGCTCTGGCTTCCACCATCAGCAGCCAGGTGACCGGCAAGATCGCCCAACTGACCGGAGTGTCGCAGCTGCAGATTGATCCCGGAGTGGGTACGAACAATGGGCAGAATCCGGGTGCGCGGATCGCCATCCAACAGCGCGTCACCAGCAACCTGCTGGTTACGTTTGCCACCGACGTCACTTCCACGCAGCGCCAGGCCATCCAGGTTGAATACAAATTCAATCAGAAATGGTCGATCGGCGGCACACGCAACCAGAATGGCGGATTTGGACTGGAAGGACGCTATCAAAAAGATTTTTAACTATGTCGTTGCGTTCCAAACCGCTTGAGGGTCTGGGATATGGAAAAATATCAGCTCCTGAGGCGGCAGCTCGCCGCGCAAGCCGGGCTCGCTACCAGGCTTTCGGGAAGAAAGAGTCGCTGCGCTCCAAACCGCCTGAGGTGGAGGCGGTCAAAGATTGCGCCGGACTCGCCTTGCATGAGACGATGCAATCGCATGCTCAAGACAGAGCCGCGTAACCTCGTCCTCCAAACCGATAGCTACAAGTTCACGCACTGGAAGCAGTATCCGCCGGGCACGCAGTACGTTTACAGCTACCTGGAGTCGCGCGGCGGCATGTTTCCCCAGACGCTCTTCTTCGGGTTGCAGTATTACCTCATCAAGTATCTTCAAGGCCCGGTGGTCCATGAAGATGATGTAAGAGAAGCGCGGCAGTTCGTGGATCGGCACATTGGCCCGGGCCTGTTCAACTTTGATGGCTGGATGCATATTGTCCGTAATCTTGGCGGGAAACTGCCGGTGGTCATTCAAGCAGTGCCGGAAGGGAACGCGGTGGACGTGCAAAACGTCCTGATGACGATTGAGAATACCGATCCGCAGTGCTATTGGCTGACGAACTATCTGGAAACGCTTTTGCTCAAGGTGTGGTATCCGATCACGGTGGCGACGCTCTCGCAGGCCATTCGCAGGGTGATTTTGACGGCGCTCGAGCGTTCCGGCGATCCCTTGCTGATCGATTTCAAGCTGCATGACTTCGGCTATCGCGGCGTCTCCAGCGAGGAAACGGCAGGCATTGGCGCCGCTGCGCACCTTATCAACTTCAAGGGCACGGACACTGTGGCCGGTATTCGCGTGCTGCAGCAGTTCTACCAATCCAGCGAGATGGAAGGGTTCAGCATTCCCGCCGCGGAGCACTCCACAATCACCGCCTGGGGCCGCGAGAACGAAGTACGCGCGTATGAGAACATGCTCACGCAGTTTCCCGAGGGCCTTGTGGCCGTGGTGAGCGACTCATACAACGTTTACGAAGCCTGCGAAAAACTCTGGGGCGGGATGCTGAAGGAAAAAGTGGTGCATCGGCCGGGAACGCTGGTGGTGCGCCCCGATTCAGGCAAGCCGCGCGAGGTGGTGCTGAAAGTGCTGGACATCCTGGGCTCGAAGTTTGGCCATGAAATAAACGCCAAAGGCTATCGCGTGCTGAATCCCAAGGTGCGCGTGATCCAGGGTGACGGCGTCAATTACTGGACGATCCAGGACACGCTTACGGCCATGAACCGTGCGGGCTGGTCCGCGGACAATATTACTTTCGGAATGGGCGGAGCGTTGCTGCAGCAACTCAACCGCGACACGCAGCAGTTTGCTTTTAAATCGTCAAATGTCACGGTCAATGGTGAAGACCGCGACGTTTTTAAAGATCCCGTGGAAGGCCACGACAAAGCTTCCAAACGCGGGCGGCTGGCGCTGCACTGGAAGAATAGCAAATGGAGCACCGTGCGGCTGCGCCGAGGCGTTGACGATCCCGAAGACCGTCTGAAGCCGGTCTTTCGCGATGGAGAATTGCTGGTGCAGCAAAGCGTGCCTGAAGTTCGCCGGCGTTCGCGTCTGGACGAAACTGAAGCCCCGAATCCGGCCGGTTAAGTTCCGGTGGAAGACGCGGGATTTTGTGCGGTTGTTTCTGCTTCCAGCGCTTTGAAAAAACGCCCGGCCAGCATGTTGGCCGTGGCCTGAATCATGCGCTGCCCGACGCTCGCGATCAATCCGCCGACGTTGACTTCTCCGGTGTATTCGATCGAAGTCGCGCCGTCATCGTCTTTCAAGTTCAACTCGCCTGAGCCTTTTACAAATCCCGGCTGGCCTTTGCCTTCCACCACGAGCTTGTAGTGCTGGGGCGGAACAATGTCTTGCAGGGATACAGTCGCCGTGAAGACGCCTTTCACCGGTCCGACGCCTGCCGTGAGCCTGGCGTTGTACTGGTTCTCGCCTGTCTTCTCCATCTGCTCGCAGCCAGGAATGCACCTCTGCAGAACGGCAGGATCGACCAGCGCGGCAAAGATGCGCTCACGTGGAGCGTCGATTTTCTGTGTGCCTTCAATCTTCATGGGAGCTTCCAACACAGAGGAACGAAGGAAACGGGGGAGGTGGAACAGTTTAATCGCGATCAAGATTCACTATCCACCGGAAATGAGGCCTTGCTGATTTCGGATTTGCCTCCGCTCTCTCTGTTCCTCTGTGTTTCAAAGGTTTTGCTTTGCCTGGATGTGATTACTTTGCCCGCGCGACTGCCGTTTCCAGCGCTCGACGTGTGTACACCGCGGCCAGCTGCTTGCGATACTCAGCCGATGCGTACAGATCAGAGTTCACATCCACTCCGTCGGACGCGTGCGCGGCTGCCGCGCCCAGCGTCTTGGCGTCCAGAGCTGCGCCTTTCAGGGCGCTCTCAACTTTCGATGCACGGTACGCCTTGGGCGAAACACCGGTGATCCCGATCCCCACCGACTGGCACTTGCCGCCATCGACCGAAAGATTTACCGCCACACCGACCACCGCAAATCCTGAAGCAGGATGCCGGACCTTCACATAAGCTTGTCCGGCTTTGCCTTTGCTGCCGGGGATGCGGATCTCGCGGAGAACTTCGCCGGGCTGAAGCGCGGTGGTGAGCATTTCGACGAAGAAATCTGTTGCTTTGATCACGCGGTCGCCCTTGGCGCTGGCGGCCACGATTTCGGCATCGAGCGCTAGAATTGCCGCCGGCCAGTCCGCCGCGGGATCAGAGTGGGCCACGCTTCCGCCGATTGTCCCTTTGTTGCGCACCTGCATATCGCCCAGGTGGCTGGCCGTTTCCGGCAGCAGAGGGCACGCGCGGCGCAGCAGATCAGAGGTCTCCACCTGAAAATGCGTGGTCATGGCGCCGATACGAATCTGCCCGCCCTCTTCCTTTATATAAGAGAGGTCTTTTATACGCCCCAGGTCGATGAGCACCTTGGGCTGCATCAGGCGCAGCTTCATGGCGGGAAGCAGGCTGTGTCCGCCGGCCAGGATCTTGGCGTCATCTTTGTGCTTAGCCAGGAGCGAGATTGCTTCGTCCAGGCTCTTTGCGGCGATGTAATCAAAACTTGCTGGGATCATAAATCTCTCCTGCGCTTACGCGGCGCCTGCTGAATTTTTCTTGATGATTTGCCAGACCACCTCCGGCTTGATCGGCATATCAATGTGCCGCACGCCGAAGGGTGACAGCGCGTCAACCACCGCAGCGACAATAGCCGGTGTTGCGCCAATTGTTCCGGCTTCACCCACGCCCTTGGCGCCCAGCGGATTCACCGGCGACGGCGTCTCCGTGCTGTCCAATTCCAGGTGGGGAATCATCGCGGCTTTCGGCAGCGCATAGTCCATCAGGGTCCCGGTGACGAGCTGGCCGGTTTCATCGTAAACAACTTCTTCAAATAGAGCCTGGCCGATGGATTGAACTATGCCTCCATGAACTTGACCCTGGACCAGCATAGGATTGATCTGCTTGCCGCAGTCATCCACAGCCACATAGCGCTGGAAGTGGATCTCACCAGTCTCAGGATCAATCTCCACCACAGCGATATGCGTCCCAAACGGGAAGGTGAAATTCTTCGGCTCGTAGAATGAAGTGGCTGAGAGTCCAGGCTCCATATCTTCGGGGAGGCTCTTGGCCAGGTGCGCCGACAATGCCACTTCCTGGATGGTGACCTGTTTTCCCGCCGCTGCCGATGAAGTGAATTTGCCATCGGCAAACGTAACCGTCGACGCATCCACCGCTAGCAGATGCGCTGCCAGCTTGCCAGCTTTCGTCTTCAGCTTCTGCAGCGCCATATACACTGCGACGCCGCCCACCGCCAGCCCGCGGCTGCCAAATGTTCCAATGCCGTACTGCACCACCGCGGTGTCTCCGTGGATGACCGTGGAATCATTTACGCTTACGCCCAGTTCGTCCGCCGCAATCTGCGCGAAAGAAGTTTCTTCGCCTTGCCCATGGGGAGAAGCGCCAGTAAGAATCGTAACTTTTCCAGTCGGCTCGATTCGTACAGTCGCGCTCTCCCAGCCGCCCGCCGGCATCGCCGAAGACGGCCCGAGCGCACAAATCTCCACGTAAGTAGAGATGCCGATTCCCATGATCCGGCCTTCTTTGCGCGCCTTCTTCTGGTCTTCACGCAACTTGGTGTAGTCGGCAATCTTCAAGGCTTTATCGAGCGCGCCCTGGTAGTTGCCGCTGTCGTAAAAAAGACCGGTCTGGGTCTTGAAAGGAAATTCGTTCGGCTGAGGGAAATTTTTGCGGCGAACTTCCACCGGGTCCATGCCCAGCTCCGCCGCCACCAGGTCCGCCGCGCGTTCGATCACATAGGTTGCTTCGGGGCGTCCTGCGCCGCGGTACGCGTCCGTCGACATCTTATTCGTAAACGTTGCCACCACGTTCATCTGGATGGCGGAAATTTTGTAACAGCCGGAAAGCATCAGCCCTGTCAGCGTTGGGATAGCAGGCGTCAGCAGTTGATAGTACGATCCCATATCGGCAAACACGTTGTAACGCAGCCCGGTGATCGTGCCATCTTTCTTGCAGCCGATTTCAACGTAGCCTGTCTGTCCGCGCCCGTGGATCGTGGCCTGCATGTTCTCGCGCCGGCCTTCAATCCATTTCACCGGGCGTCCGGTCTGCATGGAAATCCAGCCCAGTATCGCTTCTTCCGCGTAGACGTTAAGCTTTGACCCAAAGCCGCCGCCGACTTCCGGTGTAATCACGCGCAGCTTGTTTTCCGGCATGCCCAGCATGATGGCCACCTGCGTCCGGCACAGGTGGGGAATCTGCGTCGATGTCCAGATCGTCAGCTCCTGCTCGCCGGGAAAGTAGCGTGCCAGTACGCCGCGCCCCTCCATGGCAATCGGCGCCAGGCGCTTGTTCAGGATTTTCTGTTTGATGATCTTGTCCGACCCCTTCAGCGCCGCCTCAATATCGCCTTCGCCCGCCGTCAGCTTGT
>JBGPZS010000504.1:0-3238 GCA_041493865.1 Terriglobia bacterium | reverse complement strand
GTGGACAAGACCGTGGAGCGCGCGCTTGCGCTTGGAGCAAAACTTAAAAAGCCGGTGCAGGACCAGTTCTATGGCGATCGCAACGGCACTATTGAAGATCCGTTTGGGCACAAATGGACCGTGGCCGTTCACACGGAGGACGTTTCACCCGAAGAGATGAAGCGCCGCATGGCCGAGATGACCAAGAAGTAGGATAGGCGCTCCTGCCCGCGCCTGCGGCGAATCCATGATGCGGACTGTACAATCAAATAGACAGCATGTTTATTGACGAAGCAATCATTCGCATCAAGGCCGGCGACGGTGGCAACGGATGCATGGCCTTCCGCCGGGAGAAGTTTGTCCCGCGCGGCGGTCCCTCCGGCGGCGACGGTGGCCGCGGCGGCGACATCGTCATGGAATCCAGCGAGCGGCATAATACGCTGGTCCATTTCCGTTTTAACCCGGAATACAAAGGCGAGCGCGGACGCCACGGTGAAGGGTCCAACTGTACCGGCCGCGATGGCGAAAGCGTGATTCTGAAAGTGCCTGTGGGCACCATTCTTTTTGACAAAGAGACGGGCGAGCGGATCCACGACTTTTCCCAACCCGATGAACGTCTGGTTGTGGCCCACGGCGGCCGTGGCGGTCGCGGCAACCAGCATTTTGCCACCAGCACCCACCAGGCGCCGACCGAGCATGAGCAGGGTTTTCCCGGCGAAGAGAAGGTCCTGCGGCTGGAGTTGAAGCTGCTGGCGGACGTGGGGCTCGTGGGCTATCCCAACGTGGGTAAGTCAACGCTGGTTTCTCGCATCTCGGCGGCCAAGCCCAAGATTGCCGACTACCCTTTCACCACTCTTCAGCCCAATCTGGGCGTGGTGACGATTGGCGAGATGCCGCATGAAGACAGTTACGTCGTCGCCGATATCCCCGGTCTGATTGAAGGAGCGCATACCGGCACGGGCCTGGGGATCCAGTTTCTTCGGCATATTGAACGTACACGCGTGCTGGCACACTTGATTGACGTTTCGGACGCCAGCGGCCGGCCTGATCCGGTTGCCGATTTCAAGGTCATCATGGATGAGCTCAAGAGCTTTGGCGCCGACCTGGAAAAGAAGCCGATGGTGGTTGTGGCGTCAAAGATGGACGCGGCCAATTCCGAGAGAGTGGCCGCTCTGCGCAAGCACTGCAAAAAACGCAAGCTCGATCTATATGAAATTTCCGCGGTTACCGGCAAAGGCATTCCTGAACTGAAGTACGCGCTGGGCAAGCGCGTGGCGGAAATTCGCGCCGTCACGTATGCACAGGACCATCCTGCGCCGAAGAAAGTTGGATCGAGCCGCAAAAACAAGAAGAGGGCTGAGAGCGTGAAGCGTATGTCCAAGCAAGCGGCCTTCAAGAAGAGGCAAACCCGGTAAGCGCATGAAGATTGCCTTGTTTGGCGGCACTTTTGATCCCGTGCATCTTGGCCATCTGGCGGTGGCACAGGCTGCCGTGGAGAAATTCGATCTTGGGCGCGTGTACTTTGCGCCTGCCGATCTGCCGCCGCACAAACAGAAGCGGAAGCTCACTGATTTCCAGCATCGCTTTGCCATGCTGGCGCTGGCCACGGCCGACGATCCACGCTTTGTGCCGTCATTGCTTGACGCACACACCGGGCAACCGAATTATTCCATCCATACGGTGAGGCGGCTGAAGAGCACGCTGAAGAAGACCGACAAGTTATATTTTCTGATTGGCATTGACGCCTTCAAAGACATCAGCACGTGGCGGCAGCCGGAAGAATTGCTGGCAGAAGTCGAGTTCATCGTGGTCAGCCGGCCGGGCCATTCGCTGGCGGACGTTGGGCGGGCGCTACCGCAATCTCTACGGCCAACGGGCTTGATGTTGCGCGCCATACGCCAGCAGCAAGCCGAGGGAACCATCGCTCTGATGGGCGCTACGATTCATCTGCTCGGAGAAGTGCGGGAGAAAGTGTCTTCCACGCAGATTCGTTCGGCCGCCGGCAAATCGGTGAAGCAGCTTAGCCGCTTTGTGCCGCCCCTGGTGGCGGAATACATCAAGAAAGAGAATCTTTATGTCGGCGGCAGCAGCACGCAAAGAAACGGCGCAAGCGAGGACAAAGTGCTATCTTTTCAAGAGGCCCGGCATCATGGGCATGCAAGCAGGAGCCATAAGAACGGATGAGTTTACAGACCAGGCAGCAGGTTGCACTCGCGGTCAAAGCGGTTGAAGGCAAGAAGGGCGAAGATATCGCCATTCTGGAAATGGACCGGAATAGCGGAGCGTTTACCGACTATTTTGTGGTTTGCTCGGGGACCAACCCGCGCCAGATACAGGCCATTGCGGATGACGTGCAAAAGCAGTTGGCCGAGGTGGGCCAGCGCCCCAACAGCGTGGAAGGCTACAACCAGGCGGAATGGGTGCTCCTGGATTATGTTGATTTTGTCCTGCATGTATTCTCCGAGCGAGCACGTAAGTTCTATGACCTGGAACGGCTGTGGAAGTCGGCACGCAAGTTGAGCCCTGCGGACCTGGCGAAGAAACCTGCAGCAAAGAAGACAACAGCGAAAAAGCTAACGACGAAGAAGCAAACGAAAAGAGTCGTTAAAAAGGGCAGCGTTTATAAGTCCCCAGCCAAGGCTCATTCCGCCAATGCGAAAGGTAAATCGAGAATTGCGTCGAGGGTCGCACGCAAGAAACGCAATAGGTAAGTGGGGAGAGAATACTCCCTAATTGGTTATGACCTCTGGCACCGAGTTTTTGGTATCTTTTTTGGTTTCACCACCATCGGGGAGATGAAAGAAGACCAGATTTTCTTCCTGTCCAGTCGGACCGATCAAGCGAAATCGAAAACCAGCGGCGGTTTTCTTCGCCATAAACTCGTAAAACTGAAGAGCTTGTCGGATCACATCTGACTTGGTCCTGGCCTCCACGAGCTTTTCCAGGTTTTCCAGGCGTTCATAAAATGGCGGGCTAACGTCCAGGGTAACTCGGATGGTGTCGCCCTTTCGAGTTTTCATTGGTGATGTCATGTTTAGTGGTCCTTGGTGTGTTTTTTCCAAACGGTTATTACGCTGCACAGCACTCCAATCAGTGCCGTCCTAACAAAATCTGTAATTTCAACAAGCGTCTGCTTGTCCTTAGTAGCCATCGCATAACCTGTCAAGGCGAAGAGAAGCACAACAAAACTGATAGTAAGCGACTTGGCAATAAAATACTTAGTGTGCGAACTGTCGCTGTCCTCCACTGGGAATGGTTC
>JBGPZS010000428.1:0-4009 GCA_041493865.1 Terriglobia bacterium | reverse complement strand
GGAGAGTTCTGGCCGTTCTGCTTCAGTTCCGGCGCCATGTAACTGGGAGTGCCGCCAATCAGATCGGTGTCTCCGTCCCGTTCCGCGGCCAGGCCGAAATCAGTAATGACTGCCTGGGGCCCTTTGTTTCTTCCGTAAGACAGGATCACATTGGCCGGCTTCAAATCGCGATGCAGAACGCCGCTGCGATGGGCTTCCGCCAATCCGGCGCAGAGCTGGCGGGCAAGCTTCAGGGCCAGATGGGATTCCAGTTTGCCGCGGGAAAGCCGGGCGAGCAGAGTTTCACCCTCCAGAAACTCCATGGTGAGAAAGTCCAGCTCGCCCAAGTCCGTGGTTGTGGTGTGAATCTCATTCACCAGACAGACGTTTGGATGCCGGACCTTGAGCGCACCTTCCAGCTCCGGCGACAGCAGGCGCCTGAACCCGGGCTTGGCGCACTTGATGGCAATCCGCTGTTTGCGTTTGCAGTCAAAGGCTTCGTAGACGACGCCCATGCCGCCATCGCCCACGCAGCGCAGGATTTTAAACCGGCCGGAAACCGTTTGGCCCGGTGCAAACGGTCTCTCCAGGCCTTCAACATCGATGAATTCAATCAGAGGGCGGCGGAGAAAGCTGTGCATACGCTCTTCCCAGGTCACCACGTCAGAGACTTCCCGGTAGAGGCCGGCGTCATTCTGGCAGGCCACCTGGAGAAAACTATCACGGTCACCGGACGGCCTGTTGAGCGCTTCGGCGGCAAGGGTCATAACGCGATCGTCGCGTTCCGCGGTGTCCATCATCGCACCTTGCTCAATCGTTCGAACAGCCATTTCCGGCCATCATGCAGGTGGCGTTCTACAGTGCGCAGCTTCAAGCAAAACCTTTCTGCGATCTCTTTGACTTCATACCCCAGGTAAATCCGCGCCACCAGAATGCCGCAGGTCAGAGGCGACTCTTTCTCCAGCTCATCCAACAGGGTGTTCACGGCCAAGGCCACTTCCAGGCGGTTGCGCCCCGCCATGATGCCTTCGGGCAAATCTTCAATCGACAATAATTCCGGCGTAGGCCTCTTGCGCGCATAGTCAATCAAGAAGCGACGCATCTTTATCGTACATATAGCGAAAAAATGGCCGCGGTCCCGCCAGTCGATGACATGATTTGCGTCGGCCAGCTTCATGAAGGCTTCATTCACAAGCTCCGTGCGCTGCAAAGTATGGTTGGGACGTTCACGGCGAAGGCAGCGAGCCGCAATTCTTTGTAACTCTGGCATCAGCAGATCAAAGAGTCTGTCCCCGGCCGCTTGATCGCCGGCATGCCATTGGCGCAGCAGGGCCGTGATATCCGGAGGGTTATCTGACACGCGTTGCTCACTTTTGCTGTTGACGACTTAGGTCGCGTCATTATAAGTCCAACCGCTGAGAAGGCAATGATTTGTGCCATCAAGCAAGCATTTCCGGAAGAGCTAACATAGTTATGCGACGTTCCCACAAATAGCCGCCCGCTAAGAAATGAACAATTTCTGCTTCAGAGTGGCGGAGGTTCCTCTTCCACGTCGCTATTTGAAATGAAACCGCGCTGACTTCTTAACAGCACAAGGTTAGCTTGGCTACCAGGCATCGCCTGGCGTCCAGGAAGCTCGGACCGCGGAAGCGAGGACCCATGGCTTCCCCCGGAGTACTGCCGTCGTTTGAATTCAATGCGATGTATGTTCACGCCCTGCGGCAGGGAGATCCGTCCACAGAAGAACATTTTGTTTCCCATTTCAGTCCTATTCTGCTGAGAAAGCTGCGCAAGAAGGTGCGCTCCGCGGACATGGCCCGCGATTTGCGCCAGGAGACGTTTTTACGCGTCCTGGCCGTTCTCCGCTCTGACCACGGCGTGCGCCGTCCTGAGCGTTTTGAAATTTTTGTGCTGGGAGTGTGCAACAACGTGCTGCGCGAGGTCTATCGCCAGCAGAAAGCGTTGGTGCAGATGCAACCGGAGTTCGACCTGGCCAGCAATGCGCCTAGTCCGTACGCGCGCGCGCTGGCCGGGGAGACAGGAAACTATGTGCGAAAAGTGCTCTCCCGCCTGGAACCCAAGGTTCGCGCTATTTTGCAGGCGGCGTTCCTGGAAGAGCAAGACAGGGACGAGATATGCCTCCGGTTCGGCATCAATCGCACTTACCTGCGCCTGTTGATCTACCGCGCCAAGAAGGAGTTCGGAGCCTGCACGCAAAAAGAAATACGCAGCAAAACCAGACTGCGAGTGCGCCGCTCCCGCAGGTATGGCCGCCGCGTCTTTACGACGCTTAAGCCACGACCTGTTATTTCACGCAGTGCAGCGCCCTGCCCGGTGCCGGTCTTTTTGCCGTCATTGCACGCAACCGATATGCCGGCAGGCCAATGCTGGGTGTAATCAGGCCAGTGCTGGGTCTAATCAGTCCAGTGCTGGGTGTAGGAGCTGACACGGAGAAGGTATCAGTTCCACCAAGGCGAAGGCCGGGTTGAAGGTCCCCATGGGCTGGAAGCCCGGTCCCTATCGCTGAAAAAAAGGCGCGTCGTCCGCTACCCCCGGGCGGCGCGCTCTTTTAAATGCTTGCAGACTTGTTCGCCGAACGACGTTTTAAAAGCGCTGGTATTCCCCTTTTTTCTTCTCTTTTTTTTCTTGACATATTCGCCTTATTTGATTAGTATAAGGTTGGATTTTCCGTCGGGAGCGGCGCCGGCGAAGGTCGCCAACAGCAGCCAAATAAGCCTGTGGCGAAGCGGGGGAAACCCCAAAAAGGCCTGCAACCCGCATAAGCCGGATAGCTAGTGTGTTCACGATCCGGTGACCTGCGCCCTGGGGGTATAAGTGTGTAGGTACGGGGCAGTT
This sequence comes from Terriglobia bacterium, assembly GCA_041493865.1. Classification (GTDB taxonomy): domain Bacteria; phylum Acidobacteriota; class Terriglobia; order Terriglobales; family Acidobacteriaceae; genus Angelobacter. The sequence continues at coordinate 1,174 of JBGPZS010000428.1, read as the reverse complement.
GGTACTTAACAAAGCGTAGGACCAAAATCCTAAAAATTGAGCCACCCGGCTGGGTGGCTTTTGTTTTTTCCAATCAATTCCGCGATCAATCGCTGTCTGAACCCGATCCTCTTTTTTCTCAAAAAAAATCTACCATTGCGAGATCAATCATGATGAACAAACAGGAAATCCTGAAGGCTATACGTGTGTACGCGAAAAAACTGGGACGCAATCCGAACCTGCGCGAGTTGAGGAAGTTTGCGGGAATCACGGAGGCGGCGATCGCCAAGGAGTTTGGCCGGCTGAGCAAGGCGCTGGAAGAAGCCGGGCTGGAGGCGGTGGGGTCAGGATTTGAAGTGGCAACATCGGCGCTGCTCACGGACTGGGGCGCGGTCGCGCGCAAGCTGGGAAAGATTCCGACGGCGCACGAGTACACGGAAGCGGGCAAGTACAGCCATCAACCGTTCTGGTCGCGGTACGGAAGCTGGGCGAGAGTGAGACAGGCGTTCCGGACGTTTGCCCGGGAGGAAAAGGTCGAAGGTCAGTGGGTGGACGTATTGAAGCTGATTGCGCGGCGGGAAGAAGATCTGAGGAAGAGCCGGGAGCGGGGAGGCCGGCGGTTGAGCCCGTTGCTGAAGGACCGTCCGGTGTACGGGGAGCCGCTGCTGATACCGGGGATGGCGCATGCTCCGGTGAACGAGGCCGGAGTGATGTTTGCGTTTGGCGTGCTGGCGCCGCGGCTGGGGTTCGTGGTGAAGCGGTGGCAGGTGGAGTTTCCCGATTGCCTGGCGGTACGCGAGATGGCCAAGGGCCAGTGGCAGGACGTAAACGTCGAGGTGGAATTTGAGAGCCGGAATTTTCTAAAACACGGACACGACCCGAAGAAATGTGACGTGATTGTTTGCTGGATACACAACTGGCCGGAGTGTCCGAAGGAAATTGAGGTGGTGGAGTTGAGCAAGGTGGTGGGGCTCAAAGGCTAAATCTCACCACGGAGACGCGGAGGCGCGGAGAAAAATGGGCGAGTTGGTTTAGCCGGCGCCCCTTCTAACTATTTCTCTTAGAGCCCTTTCAGAAGAGCGGACATTGTCATATCAAAGCCTTTGGCGATGGTCTGCAGGGCGCACGGAGCTGTTCGTCTTCGCACAGCTTGTTTCCCTTTCCTCCGCACAATTTGCGTTCATCACCCCAGACG
>JBGPZS010000546.1:0-2778 GCA_041493865.1 Terriglobia bacterium | reverse complement strand
GTATCAGTGGCAGGTCCCGATATCGGAAGCTGGAGTCGAAAGCCAGGAGTCGAAGCCAAGAGTCGAGGCCAAGAGCCAAAAACAGGCCACTCACAAGGGCCGGCACCCTTGCGGCTGGCACGTCACATCCAGAAGCTATATTGTTACACCATGAAAATTGCCATCCAAGGTGAGCGCGGGGCGTTCAGTCACCAGGCGGCGTTGCGGCTTGTACGCGGCGCTGATGTGCTGGCCTGTGCCAGCTCGGTGCAGGTGTTTGACGCTCTGGAGTCGCGCCGTGCCGCGGCTGCGGTGGTTCCGGTGGAGAACACGCTCGCCGGCCCCGTGGGTGAGCATCTTGATCTTCTGCTGGAGCGCGACGTCTTTATTCACGCCGAGCTGTTGCTGCGCATCGAACACAACCTGATCTCCACACCCGGAACCAGGCTGAAAGACGTTCGCCAGGTGCTCTCGCATCCGGTGGCGCTGGACCAGTGCCGCAACTTCTTCCGCCGGCATCGGGGAATTTCCGCCGTGCCGTTCTATGACACAGCCGGCAGCGTCAAGCACATTATGGCGCAACGCCTCCGCGACACTGCGGCAATCGCCAGTGGCCAGGCCGCCAAAGAGTATGGCGGCAAAGTTCTGATGTCCGGCCTTGAGGACAACAAGCAGAACTTCACTCGTTTCTTCCTCATCGCAAGGAAAAAGAAGATTTCAGCCAATGCCGATAAGACGTCCCTGGTCTTCTCTCTCAAGAACATCTCCGGCGCGTTGTTTAAGGCCTTGAGTGTCTTTGCCCTGCGCGATCTCGACTTGAGCAAGATTGAGTCCCGCCCGGTGCGCGGCAAACCCTGGGAGTACCGCTTTTACGTCGACGTGCTGCGCGGTGACGATCAGGCCATGCGCCTGGCCCTCAAGCATCTGGAGGAGATCGCAGGCTTTGTGAAGGTAATGGGAGTGTATCCCGGCGCAAATTGAAAATTGCAGCAGGTGACTTTAGAGCCATGCCATTGCGGGAAAACATTGCAGCTTCACGGACTTGCGATTGCAAATTACTCGCCCGTAATTTGCCGCCGCTTGATTCGTTCGAGTACAATCCGCGCGGTGGTAAATGGGGCAACTGCATCTTTCCGGCCATCTCGATCATCAAATGTGAGCGTACTTATATCAAGGATGAATTCTATGGCGTCTGAAACGCGTAATAGCAATACCGAGCCTACTGGAGCGGCGCCTGATCAGCAACAGGAACGGCAGCAGATAATGGAAGAACCGCAGAAGAGCATACCGGTCTTACCCGTTCGGGATACCGTGTTGTTTCCCCATGCCGTCCTGCCCCTGACTGTGGGTCGTGAGAGCTCCATTCAACTGATTAACTCGCTCGGCGAAGAGAAAACCATTCTGGTGGTGGCGCAACGGGAAGCCCGTGTGGATGCCCCGCAGCCTACTGATCTATATAGCATTGGGACCCTGGCAACCGTCCATAAGGTCGTCAAGATGCCGAACCAGAGCCTCTTTGTTTTTACTGAAGGCCTGAGCCGCGGCAAACTGCAGGAGTTCACCCAGCTCACCCCGTTCCTGCGCGCGAATGTAGAGCCAATTCCTGATGCGGAACCGGAAATGTCGCCGGAAATCGAAGCGTTGCAGCGCAACGTGTTGACGCTATTTCAGCAGATCGTAGCCGGTTCGCCTACGCTGTCTGACGAATTGCAAACGGTGGCCATCAACATTGAAGAGCCGGGGCGTCTCGTTGATTTTGTTGCTTCATCGCTCCCGTTCCTTTCCACCAAAGATAAACAGGAGATCCTGGAGACACCGGACGTAAGCCGCAGGCTGCAGGCCATCAACCATCATCTGGCCAAAGAGCTGGAAGTCCAGCAACTGCGCAACAAGATCCAGAACGAAGTCCAGGACCAGGTGCAGCAGTCGCAGCGCGAATACTATCTGCGCGAGCAGATGAAAGCGATCCAGAAGGAACTGGGCGAGCAGGACGAAACCCAGCGCGACGTGGAAGAGCTGCGGCAGAAGATCGAAGCCGCCGGCATGCCGGAAGAGGTAAAGAAGGAAGCTACCAAAGAGCTGAATCGCCTGGCCCGCATGTCGCCCATGGCGGCGGATTATTCCGTTACCCGCAATTACATTGAGTGGCTGGCGGTATTGCCGTGGGCCAAGTCGAGCGGGGTTGTGGTGGACATCAAGAAAGCGGCCGAAGTGCTGGACGCCGACCACTATGATCTGAAAAAGGTCAAAGATCGCATCCTCGACTATCTTTCCGTGCGCCGGCTCAAGCCCTCCATGAAAGGACCGATCCTCTGTTTTGTCGGGCCTCCCGGAGTGGGTAAGACCTCGCTGGGGCGTAGCATTGCGCGCGCCCTGGAACGCAAGTTTGTGCGTCTCTCACTGGGCGGAGTGCATGATGAAGCGGAAATCCGCGGGCATCGCCGCACGTACATCGGCGCGTTGCCGGGCCAGATCATGCAGGGCCTGCGCCGGGCTGAGACCAACGATCCCGTCTTCGTCCTGGATGAAGTGGACAAACTGGGGCGCGACTTCCGCGGCGATCCTTCATCGGCGCTGCTGGAGACGCTTGATCCCGAGCAGAACTCCACCTTCCGCGATAACTATCTTGACGTGCCCTTTGATCTTTCGAAAGTGCTTTTCATCTGCACGGCCAACATGCTGGATACGATTCCAGAGCCGCTGCGCGATCGCATGGAGATCATCGAACTTCAGGGTTACACCGAAGACGATAAGACGCACATCGCTGAGCGCTATCTGGTTCCGAAACAGATTGATGAG
>JBGPZS010000291.1:0-5463 GCA_041493865.1 Terriglobia bacterium | reverse complement strand
CGCAATAAGTTTTGGTTGGTTGACCTTAGCTTCGGAGATTTCCGGAGCTTGATGGCGACTCCGGAAAAACAGCCGGAGTCGTTATTTTTTTTCGCTTTCGCTCCACACCGCTCGAGAGTCAGATCCGAGCACAATTATTTATGCACCTGAGGCGAGCAGCTCGCCGCGCGAGTCGGGCTCGCTGCCGATGAAGCGGCAGAGAACGAAGTCGATTGAGCTTCAAACTGTGTTGTAGATGAAAATGGCCAAGTCCCCTCAAAGCGGCAACACGCGGCTGTACATTCTTGCCGGCTTCCTTCTATTTTGGTTTCTTGTAATCTGCGGGCGCCTGGTGTGGCTGCAGGTGGTCAACTACGGTGACTACACGCAGCGCGCGGCGAAGCAACAGCAGCGCAGCATTGAGGTTTCCCCCGTTCGCGGCAACATCTATGACCGCCGGGGCAATGAGCTGGCGATGACGGTCAGCGTGGACTCGGTCTTCGCCGTGCCCTCTGAAGTACCTGATGTCCACTCCGCCGCCCAGGTGCTGGGGCGCGTGTTGAAAGCCGATTCCGTGGAGATCGAGAGCCGCATGCGTGGATCACGCGCTTTTGCGTGGGTCGCACGCAAGATTGACAACGCAACCAGCGCCCGCGTCCGCGCGCTGAACCTGAAAGGCATTTACTTCCAAAAGGAATCCAAGCGTTTTTATCCCAAGGGAGAACTCGCGGCCCAAGTGCTGGGCTATGTGGGGCTGGACGATGAAGGACTGGGCGGCGTGGAGCGCGAGTTTGAACCCAAGCTGACAGGCAAGCCGGGCAAGATGCTGATCACCATGGACAACCGGCATCGCTGGCTGGGGCGCACGGAGAAGAACCCCGATCCGGGCGAGAACGTGGTGCTTACCATCGATGAGAAGATCCAGTACATCGCGGAGCGCGAACTGGCCAGGGCGATCGCGGAGACGCACGCCGAGGCGGGCACGGTCATCGTGCAGAACCCGCACACCGGAGAAGTGCTGGCGCTGGCGAACTGGCCGACGTTCAACCCGAACGTATTTAACAGGGTCAATCCGCAGGCGCTGAAAAACCGCGCCGTGAGCGACATCTACGAGCCCGGATCGACATTCAAGGTCGTAACGCTGGCGGCGGCGCTGGAAGAGAAAATCACGAACCCGGATGAGGTGATCGACTGCCAGATGGGCTCGATCGTGGTGAACGGCCTGCGCATTCACGATCATCATCCCTACGCCGGGCTCACGGTGGCGCAGGTGCTGGAGCATTCAAGCGACGTGGGCGCCATCAAGATCGCGTTGCGGCTGGGCGAGGAGAGGTTTGACCGCTATATCCGCGTGTTTGGCTTTGGCGCGCAGACGCGGATCGAGTTGCCGGGCGAGACCCGCGGCATGACCAAGCCGGTGAGCCGCTGGTCGAAAGTAAGCATTGGCGCGATCTCCATGGGGCAGGAGATTGGCGTGTCGCCGGTCCAGCTGGCGTCGATGGTTTCAATTATCGCCAATGATGGGCTCTATGTTCCTCCGCGGGTTGTTGCCGGAACCACGCCGCCGCGGAGCACACCGCAATTAATCGCGTTTCATCCCGCGATGGGAAGACGCGTGATCTCTCCGCTGACGGCGGCACAGATGAAGCACATGATGGAAGGCGTGGTGCTGCGTGGAACGGGCAAGAGGGCGATTCTGGACGGCTACACCTCAGCGGGCAAGACCGGCACGGCACAAAAGATTGACGCGACCGGACGATACTCTCATCGCCAACACATTGCTTCGTTTGGCGGCTTCGCGCCGGTAAACAATCCGGCGGTAACCGTGCTGATAGTGCTGGATTCGCCGGCTGGTGGATATCCCCGCGATGGCGGCGGGGAAGCTGCTGCGCCTGTTTTCGCGCGCATCGCGCAGCAGGTGCTGGCTTACATGAACGTGCCCCACGATGTTGAAGTGCAAGATCCCAGACGCATGTATCTGCGCGCGCACGCGAAAGAGGATGAAGTATTTGAAGGCGCGCCAGATCATATTGCCAGCGCGCAGGAGCAGGTCGACAGTCCAGCTCAGGTTCCGGCGCCGGCGCCAGCACCAGCACCGATTGCGCCTCCAGTCCAGAATGCACAGTTGAGGACGGTAGCCAACAGCAAACCCGAGTCACAACCGGCAGCTCCGCCGAAGACAAACACGCCTCCGCTAACGACAGTGCAGCAGGCAAGCATGAGGGCTCCCGAGCAAGCACGCGGAACCGTCGTGCTCGATGTTGCAGGCGGCGTGCTGGTCCCTGATTTCCGCGGGAAATCGCTGCGAACCGCACTCGAAGAAGCTGAGGCAGCGGGAATTGAGCTTGAAGTCAGCGGTAGCGGAGTTGGACACGAACAATCGCCAGCCGCGGGATCGAGAGTCCCCCCTGGCGGACACGTAAGCGTCAGGTTCGGGCGATAAGAATTCGACGCAGATCGCGCAGATGAAGTTCGTGCGTGGAAATATTTGCGAAGCGGCGAGGCCGACTCGCGCGCCGAGCCGCCAGTTTCAAGCGCAGAAGGAATTTATCGTGTGGAGAAGACTCTAGAGCGGTTTGGAGCGGAGCGACAGAATTAGATGAACATTTCTTCGTCTTCCACGCTCTCTCCGTTGGTCCGGTGGTGGGGGCGGTTGGATTTGAAGAAGGCCAGGCCCGCGTTGAGAGCGGTGACGATGGCGCGGACGCGCCGCATGGGGGAGAAGACTTTGTGTTGCAGCAGTTCTGAAGTAGCTTCAACTTTGCGCGCGGCGCTGACAATGAATTCATCCAGGCGGGCGGCCTGCATGCGCGCGCGTTCCACGATCTCGCCGGTGGCTTCACCAACCTGGGCGATGTGAGCGCGGATAGAGGCCGAGGATTCGGCCAGGTTCGCGGTGATTTCGGCGATCTTGGGCTGAGCGTCTTCCAGGATAGCGGCGGCCGTGGTCAGCACCGGAGCAGCCTGCTGCTCCAGCCGTCCAGCGATGCCTTCCATGCGCTCTGAGGTCTGCCGCAGCGCCTTGTACAAAGCAAATAAGACCGCCATTTGCAGGACAAGGGCGACCGCGGCGACGACCACAAAGATAGTGATGATGGTGTTGTCCACGTTAGGTGATGAACTCCTTAGGAGCCTTTCTTGCCCTCGCTAGCAGCTTCACGATAGGCTTGGCGAGTAGCGTCAATGGCGGAGCTGATCTGCTCCTTCTTCTGGGTAACGACTTCTTTGCCGCGGTCCACCCACTGGCTCACGGTCTCCTTGGCATCGCGGCCGCGGGTTTTCAGGTATTCAGTGCCTTCCTGCGCCGAGTTCTTGATGGCCTCGCGGGTTTCACGTCCGGAGCGGGGAGCATAGAGCACGCCCATCAGCGCGCCAAAGCCGAGTCCGGCCAGGAACCACAGGAAACTATTGCTGTTATCTCTATCCGACATCAGAAGACCTCCACAAGCTAGCGATGTTATCACCGCGCCTTTATGCTTTACAAATTTCGCAAGGCCAAGGGGAAGGAGAAAACGGACAGCGAGCGGTGAGGCGGTCGCGGCCAGTAGCGCCCGCAATCCTGGCACGTATGAAGTATTACCATAGTAGGATTTTAGGGAGTATAATCATCCCATGAAAGAGAAAACCTCTGTCACGCTCTCACCTGAAGTTCTGGCAGGGATTGACCGGTTGGCGGGGACGAAGCACTCTCGTTCGGCGGTGATCGAGCGTATTTTGCGCCGTTATCTGCGAGAGAGAGCGCGCGCCGCCGCGCAGGTTCGCGACTTGGCGCTCCTCAACGATGCGGCAGACAGCTTGAATCTGGAGGCTGCCGAGGTCCTGGATTACCAGGTGGCCGACGAGTGATGCTACCGAGGTCCGGATGAAGCGTGGCGAAGTGTACCGTGTGCACAAACCAGGTGGCGACGCGAAGCAGTACCGTTTTTTTGTTGTCGTGAGCCGGCAAGTGCTGATCGATTCCAAATTTTCCAAGGTGATCTGCGCTCCGGTATTCTCCAACGGGCAAGGACTCTCAACCCAGGTTGCCATCGGCCCGGACCATGGGCTAAAACACCCGAGCTGGATCATGTGCGACAACCTCGTCAGCCTGCGCAAGACCGAGCTTTCGCAATACGTGGCGCAGCTTCCCACCGCGAAGGTTACAGAGCTTGATCGCGCCTTGCGAATTGCCCTGGAGCTCTAGCGATAAACACATCCCTCAGAAAGCGGCTTTTCTCCGTCGACGTTTCGTTTACAACCTCTTTACACCGCACTACCAGCCATTTTACCCACCTTCTGCGCGAAACATGTTCAGATTGGAGCATCAGGTTTCACGGAGGTGAAGAGGGATGGCAGCACCCATTCAGGTGATGTTGGGAAATGAAGTAGCGCAGGCGCCGTCGCAAGCGACCGGCCCGAAGCGGATCAGAACAGTGGTGGTGGACGATTCACCAACGTTCCTGCAAGTGGCTTGCGCGCTCCTTGAACTCGATCCGCTCATCGATCTGGTAGCGCGGGCCGGTAAAGGAGGAGAGGCGATTGAGACTGTGTTTAAGCTCCAGCCGGACCTGGTCTTGACGGACGTTCACATGCCGTATCTCGATGGGCTCACGCTGGCGTGGTTTTTCGCGCGCAGGTTTCCGTCGGCGCGTGTCGTGCTCATGTCCGCCGACAATACGCCGGAGCTGCGAGAGGCTTGCGAAGCGGCCGGCGGGTTTGACTTTGTGCACAAAGAAAATTTTCGGGAAGAGTTTTGCACCGTCCTACAGCGCGTTTGTACTTAATTCATTGGCAAATCATACATAAGCAAGCTGGCCCGATTTATTTCATAGCTTTACCAAACGAGCATTTTACGGAGAAACGACGCGATGAGAACAACCCTCTGGAAAGCAATTACGTTCCTGGCCGTGACGAGCGTATTCGTCATGGCGCAACACAGAACTCCGCCCGATCCGGCGCAAATGGTCCAGCACCGGGTGGATTTCCTGGCCAAGCATCTGGCACTGAACGCGCAGCAGCAACAACAGGCAACCAGCATTTTTACCGAGGCTGCCAACGGCGCAAAGTCATTCCACGAGCAGATGCGCACCGCGCACCAGAACCTGCAAGCGGCGGTGGAGAAGAATGACACAGCGGCGATCGAGCAGAGTTCCAATGCCATCGGCAACCTGATGGCGCAGATGACGGCGGCCCATGCCAAGGCGGATGCCGCGTTTTACCAGACGCTCGCGCCCGAACAGCAGACCAAGATGAAGGAAATGGAAGCACATCACGGGCGGGGCATGCACGGACATCGTGGACCGGGTGGACCCGGCGGGCCTCCTCCTGGCGCTTTCTTCAGATAGACGGGGCGCAGCCAAGAGGACAAGGTGGGCCTGAAGATCTCCTTTGTTTTCACAGGCCCACCTTTGTCCTCGCGTCAGCGCGACGGGGGTTAGCATTGCTCACCCCAGGTAAATCGGGCGGGGTTTCTTTACAACAACTTTACAGTCCTTTATCAAGTTG
>JBGPZS010000483.1:0-3518 GCA_041493865.1 Terriglobia bacterium | reverse complement strand
TGTAATCTTCCGGGTCAAGGAACGGCGGCGCTTTGAACCACGATGGCTGGAACAAGGTGAAGTCGGCCGAGTACCACCAGTCACTCCAACTGGCGATGTCACGCTGCGCCACGGCCGCGGCAAAACGGTCTGTGTGGCCGACCACCCAGTTTGTCAGCACTCCGCCGCCGCTGCCGCCGGTCACGCCGAGCTTTTTCGGATCGACGTAACCGCGCTTGAGCACTTCATCCACGCCGCTCATCAAGTCGCGATAGTCGTCACCGGGATAGTGATATTGAATAATGTTGCCGAACTGCTGCCCGTACGACGTGCTGCCGCGCGGGTTGGGATAGAGCACAACGTAGCCCTTGGCCGCCATCCATTGAAATTCATGATCGAAGACAAAGCCGTATGCCGCGTGCGGGCCGCCGTGAATATTCAGGATGAGCGGATATTTTTTCGCCGCGTCAAAGTCCGGCGGTTTCTGGATCCACGCATGAATTTTCTTGCCATCAAAACTCGTATACCAGATCTCTTCCGGCTCGGTCACGTTCAGCTGGGAGAAGAGCTTGTCATTGATATGCGTCAGCCGGCGGGGCGCGCTGGCCGGTGTGCTGGTAGAAGCACGGTCCACCCAGAACAGGTCGCCGATGCTGGCGGGCGTGGAAATGAGCACCACGAAATTTGCGCCATCGTTGGTCGCGCGGAACCGCTCCACGGCCTGGTTGCCTTTGGTGATCTCGGTGATTTTGGCGGAGGCAATCTCCACCTGGATAAGGTTGGCCCGGCCTTCACGCGCGGTCGAAGCAATCAGGCCCTGGCCGTCCGGGGTCCAGACCACGCGATCACCGCCGCCGGCGCGCGGCGTGCCCTGGTCGCCGCCCACTCCGCTGCAAACGTCGAAGTCATAGTTTGCAGTCAGGTTGCGCGGCTTGGCGTCCGCCGCAAGGTCAACCACCCAGAGATCGGGCTGGGTATAGGACTGCGTTGGATCGGCGTTCACTGAGGCGCAGAACGCCAGGCGCTTGCCGTCGGGGCTGAGCGATATTTCGCGCGTCGCCATATTGATGGTAAGGACCTGGGCCGGCGCTCCGCCCGCCGCGGCCACGGAATATACGCCGGCGCGCGGCTGCTCGTAAGAAGGATCGTCGACGTGCGTGGAGGTGAAGTAGATGGTGCTTGAATCCTTCGTCCACATGACGCTGTCTTCCTGATACTTGCCGCTGGTGAGCTGCCGGGGCTTGGCTTCGTCGTCAGAGCTCTGCGGCGCGTTGATCACCCAGATGTGCTGCGGATGTTTGTAGTCGAGAAAGCCCGCGCCGTTGATGCGATAGACCGAACGCGTAATCACGCGAACGTCGCTCTCACGGTCAGCGTCGGGGCCGGCTTCCGGTTTTTCCGGCGAGGCCGCTTTTTCGTCAGACTTGGCCTGGGTCTTGTCTTCAGACTTGGCCTGGGTCTTGTCTTCAGCTTTGGCCTTGTCTTTCGAGGGCGCGTTCTTGTGCTGTTTGGCCAGGTCTTCCGGAGACGTGTCACTGGTGAAGGCAATCATCTTTCCGTCCGGCGACCACACGGGGCCGCCAACTCCGCGCACCAGGTCGGTGATCTTCCAGGATTCGCCGCCGCCGCCGACCGGCAGCATATAAAGCTGCGGGGCCGGTGGACGCGCTCCAGCGCCGCCCGCTCCAGCAGCCGGAGGGCCGGCGGGCTCGGGCGCGCGGGCTTCAGGCGTACGAACAAAGACCAGCCATTTGCCGTCGGGCGACCAGCGTGGCGACGTGTCATGCTTGCCGTCGGTCATGCGCCGCGGAGCTTCGTCGCCGCGCGTCCCAACGCTCCAGATGGAGGTGTCATATCCGGTCTTCTTTTCGTCTACCGTGACTTTGACGAAGGCAACGCGCGATCCATCGGGCGAGATCTGGGGATCGCCGATCCAGTTGAACTGGAAGATGTCTTTCTCGGTGATGGAACGCTTTTGGGCTTGCGCTGGTTGCGACAAAGAAAGAGCGGCACTCGCCGCCGCCAAGCACAGCGCGACGGCAAGCAGACGAGAGACACGACGCATGGGGACTCCTTAAGGGAAACGCATTTTTATATCACAAGCGGGAAGGGGATGGCGTATGGAATGCCATGCTTGCTCGAGCTCGCTCAAGATGACAGCGGGTAGGGGGTCCTTTTCGCGGCCCTGAAGGGCCGCTCTTTCACCGCTATGCCACGCACGGGCATGTTGACGCGTTTGGCGTTCTGGCGAGGCGGCTGGGCTTTGCTGTCCGCCGCATACAAAACGCGTTTCTCGACTGCGACGCCATGCGCGAGGTGGCAAAAGGGCAGTGGCAGCCGGTGCGCATTGAATTTGAATTTGAGAGCCGCAATTTTCGATTGCATAAACATGATCCGAAAGGATGCGACCTGATTGTGTGCTGGGTGCACAACTGGCCCGAATGCCCGCTGGAGGTGATTGAGTTGAGCAAGGTGGCGAGAAGTTTTGCCGCAGATTACGCGGATAGGCGCAGATAACCGAGATGAGCCGCGAATTTCGCGAAAAAACGCGAATAAGGATTTTATTTGATCGTATGCCTTCAACCCACCCTTTGCGTCCGTTTACACCTGAGTGCTTGATGCGCATAGGTGAGACGCAAAGGATGGGGCACCCGGCGGCGGGACTTGTAGCGACGGGCCTGGCGCCCGCGGCTTCGGCGCTAAAGCGCGTGTCTAATCTTCGGCTTCATCGCGAGGCCTGAAGCGCCGCACCTCTCCGAAGGGGATTCCCCTGCGGCCGAGCTTAACCCTTGAAGATTGGCAGTCTGTGTCCGGATTTCTCTGTGGCGCTTCCGGGCTGCCCGACGTTGCTCTCAGGCAGATCCACCTGCGACAAGAACGGTCCGGAACCAAAGTCGCGGGGAAAGTTTTTTGCCCGCCAGGAGACCACCGCGATCCGCGGGCCGTACATCAGCGCTACCAGGGGCGCTTCCTTTCGCACCAGTTCACAAATGCCCTGCCAGTTGGAGGGGTCAGGGTTCACCCGCTGCTTCTGCAGCGCTTCATCCATGGCCGTGTTGCGCCAGCGGCTGAGGTTGCTGCCACGCGTGGCATGGTTTGCGCTCGAAGGCACGCAATGCGAAGCCAGCAGCGACTCCATGAAGTCGATCGGATCGGCAGTGTCTGGAATCCAGCCGGCCAGCAGCAGATCGTAAGCACCGCGATGGCAGATATCCTGATACTCGCTCAAATCGCGCGGGTGCCGGATTTCAACCATGAAACCCAGATGGCCGAGTTGCGCAGCAATCAGGTCTGCGGTGGCGCGCGGTTCGGGCAGGTACGGACGCGGAACGGGAAGCACAGCCATCACCAGCGGCGTACCGCGTTTGAGGCCGGCTTTGCTCAGCGCCTCGCGTGCCTGGGCGAGATCATGGGTGAGGCGGTCGGGCGAACTACCCAGTGTGGGAGGGACCACTCCCGTAGCAGCAAAGGCCAGCGCATTTCCATAGGAGTGCGCGGCCAGCGCCTTGCGATCAACGGCGCCGGCCAGGGCCAGCCGC
>JBGPZS010000412.1:0-4173 GCA_041493865.1 Terriglobia bacterium | reverse complement strand
ATACAAAGGCGGCATTTACGAAATTGCTCAGACCCAGCTCTCTCCAGGCACGTGGCGAATCACCACGTTGAATGTCGACGTCAAAGGAAGGATCTTCTTTGTTGACACGTTCAGGTTCTTGCGCAGAGAGAGCAATACTCGGTTTCGTCCCGTCCCGGCAGGAATGACGTATCAGACAGCAGTGAAAGCCCTGCTTGCCGTTCCTCCCACACCCGATAAGGACATTCCCGCAGGTCCACCCGCTCCTGTGCGTTCACGCCCCGGCCACCGTTCCGGACGGTAGCCAGGCGTTTCGACGAACGTTACCCAAGTCACTTGGATGGCCATTCCAAGTCTTGGTAACGTCGATAACGTCGTCCCGATAACTATTTCGAATCGCCGGCGGATCAAAACTCTGTCGGTTTGCATCCAATAACCGAAGATGAAGCGTGTGGCTCTTATCGCGTCGGGTTGGTTCCTGCTCCTGCTGGGCGCGGCGGGGTTATTTCTTCCTGTTATGCCAGGTGTGCTTCTTCTGATTATCGGTTTGTCCATTCTTTCGGTGGAGTATGAGTGGGCCCGCCGCTGGGTCACTGCGCTGCGCCGCCGCTTCCCGGCCGCCGATCGCAAGCTCCAGAGCATTCTCGCCCGCAGGTGAAGCACTTTTCCCGCGCAACAAACAGCAGTTACATCTCCCCTTGATTTCCAGCAAGTTACGCCGTCGCAAGTTCGGATGATGCGTGTTCGGCAAGTCCCTCTAGAATCTGGCATACCTCCCAATCATCCACCGGTTCAAAGTTGTCATACCAATGGCTGAGGGAGAAAAACAGCTTCGGTTCTATCAGGCAAACCACCTGATCTGCTACGGCACGCACCCTGGCAATGGTCTGCTTTGCGCCCACGGGAGCAGCCACCACAACACGTCGTGCTCCCTGCTTGCGAATGGCCTGGATTGCCGCCAGCGTTCGGGAATCCGTGACAACGCCATCGTCTACCAGAATGGCCGTCTTGTTGGCCAGTTCGGGCGCTTGCCGGTCGCCGGCAAAAGCGCGCTCGCGGCGCAGAAGTTCCTGGGTCTCACGGAAAACCACCCAGTCCACCACCCTCTCCGGGACGTGCAACGCGTTGAGCGTTTCCTGGTCCAGGATTCTCACGTCTTCTGACGCGATCGAGCCTATTGCCACCTCTTCTTGTCCGGGAACACAAAGCTTGCGAATCACCTGTACGGTCAATGGCAGGTCCAACGCCGCAGCCACCTGGGCGGCCACCGGCACTCCGTCATTGGCAATGGCGACTACCACCGCGTCGCTCTGGCCGGCGAAGGCCTTCAGGCGGCCAGCCAATATCCTGCCGGCTTCGGCCCGGCCTCGAAACGGCAGCGGGAAGGTATCTGCGAGAAACGTTGTATATGTGGTTCTCATACCAACAAGTTTCATGCTGGCCACCTGGTATGGCTGTGACCTGCGTCACGTCCGCCTGCCCACCCGGCCGCCACAAAATGCGGCACTCAAGCCATGTGATCTGTGTCACGGTTTGAAATCAAATCGACGTCCATACTCCGTTCTTACATGTTCGGTTGCTGCGTTAGCTCAATTAGACAGGAATACGATGAAAGCCCGCGCTCACAATCTCGGAACAAAAAAAGAGGAATTGCGCTCGATTCGCGCGGCCCAGCACGGTGACCCCCGTGCATTTCAGCGCTTGTATGAACGCTACAAGAACTATGTCTATAGTCTGTGCCTGCGGATGTGCAAGGACCCATCTCTGGCTGAGGACCTCACCCAGGACATTTTCTTTCACGTCTGGAAGAAGATGGCCGGGTTCAAGGGCCAGGCGCTGTTTCGCACCTGGCTGTATCGCGTCACCATTAACAGCGTGCTGCTGCATTTTCGCAAACATAAGATCGGCACTCTGCCACTGAACGATGAGACGCTGCCTGCTGCGGAAACAATTCTCTTGAACAACAGCTCCCAAACAGATCTGGATGATTGCATCTCGCTGCGAAACCTTCTGGCCCGTCTTTCGCCGCACTCTCGCAAGGTGCTGATGCTTCATGATCTTGAGGGCTACCGGCACGGGGACATCTCGCGGCTGCTCGGCATTACCTCCGGCGCAAGCCGGTCACAGCTCCATAAAGCCCGGGTGAAAATTCGCGTTGCGCTCGGGGCCGCCCAGCTTCATCATCGCCAGAAACGGGTGCTTGCTCTTAAAGCAGCGTAAGCAGCGGCCGTCAAACGGGCCCTCCTGCCGGGGACGGGCGATTGACAGCCCTTCCCTTCCCGCTTACGCTTGCATTCACTAGCCATGCGAAACCTGTTCACGCAATCATCCATCTCCTCTGGCCCCATTTCGCCGCCAAGGCGCGCGAAAGCATTCCTCATCATCGGACTCGCGGCGCTCTTATTTGGCGCAGCCGGGAACACCTGTGCTCAGACGGTAAGTCAGCGCTACCTGGATGACATCAAACACTTGACCGCTCCTGACATGGAAGGGCGCGGCGATGGCACAAAGGGGCTGACACGCGCAGCGCATTTGATTGAACAGCGTTATAAAAGCTTGGGACTGGAACCGGCTGGCAAGGGATCTTTCTTACAACCCTTTACTGTCATCACCGGCGCCCGGCTGCGGACGGGTAATCTTCTTCATGCCCAGAACGGCCAGGCCAGAACTGCCCTGAAACTCACTCAGGATTTTGTTCCATTCAGCTTTTCATCGTCCGGCACGGCCAGCGGGCCGGTTGTTTTCGCCGGCTATGGCGCTTCTGCCGGTGAATTCGGCTATGACGATTACGAAAACCTCGACGTCAAGGACAAGATCGTTGTCATCCTGCGCTATGAGCCGCCCGGGTTTGCAGCAAAGCATTCCAATACCGGCCTTACCCAGCATGCTGAGTTGATCAGCAAAGCGATCAATGCCAGAAATCACGGGGCGAAAGCGGTGGTGATCGTCAACGGGAACCTGGGCCATGGTGAAGAAGACCTGTTGACGCGATTTGGCAGCGTCAGCGGCCCGGTCAACAGCGGGATTCTGTTAGTGCAGGCAAAAAACACGGCTGCAGAAACCTGGTTTCGTGCGGCAGGGAAATCGCTGGCTGACATCCAGGCCCAGATCGATGCTTCAACCAAGCCGGCGTCCTTTTCATTTCCTAGCGACCTTCGTCTTACGTTGAAAGTGGATATTGAAAACACGCAGGCGACGGTCAACAACGTGCTTGCCTACCTCCCCGGCGAAACCGATGAATATGTGATTGTGGGCGCGCACTATGATCACCTGGGCCGGGGCAATTTCGATTCGCTTGCCCCATCGCAGATCGGCCAGATCCATCCCGGCGCCGACGACAATGCCTCCGGCACCGCCGGCGTGCTCGAACTGGCGCGCCGTCTGGCACCCATGAAAGGCAGGCTCCATCGCGGCATTCTTTTCGCCTCGTTTGCCGGCGAGGAACTGGGGCTGCTCGGTTCAGCGGAGTGGGTGAAAGCACCAACGCGGCCGCTCGACAAAGCAGTGGCCATGCTCAACATGGACATGATTGGCCGCATCAAGGACGACAAGGTTTACATCGGCGGCGTAGGCACCGGCTCCACTTTTCGAGAAATGCTCGAACAGGCGCAGGCCAAAGCAGGTTTCAAGGTCGAATACTCTCCCGGCGGGTATTCCTCCAGTGACCACACTTCCTTCGTGACCAAACGTATTCCCGTGCTTTTCTTTTTCTCGGGACTGCATTCGGACTATCACAAGCCTTCCGACACCTGGGAAAAGATCAATGCTGACGCTGCGGTCCGCCTCCTCGACCTGGTGGAGAACGTCTCGCAAAAGATTGCTTCCGTTCCGGAGCGGCCATCGTTTGTGACCGTGGTGGAGGACAAACCGGCGGCTTCAGGCAGCGGTGGCGGCTATGGCGCTTATTTCGGCTCGATCCCGGATTTTGGCCAGGTGGAAAACGGAGTGAAATTCTCTGACGTCAAACCAGGTTCACCGGCGGCCAAGGCAGGATTAAAGGCAGGCGACGTGCTCGTTCAGTTCGGTGATCGTCCAATCAAGAATCTTTACGACTTTACTGACGCCCTTCGCCGCGGCAAAGTGGGTGATGTGGTGGAAGTGAAGGTCATGCGCGATGGACAACCGGTCAGCGCCAGCGTGAAATTGGAACAGCGAAAATAGTCGCCTAACGTCCCCGGAAAAAACACAGGCTCT
>JBGPZS010000595.1:0-2284 GCA_041493865.1 Terriglobia bacterium | reverse complement strand
TACACCCAGTTCCGCGACCAAAACCATGTTTTCTCCAGCACATTCGCTTTCGCTGCAAACGATGATTCAGTCAATGTGGGCATCGACGGCCATGCGGAAGCCACCCAAATTCAGGGCGTCTCTGGAAACTTCTTTCAAGGCGTGGGCGTGGAGGCAGTTCTGGGACGCACACTGCAGCCGCAGGACGACCAGGAATCGGCCCCTCCGGTGGTGGTGGTTTCTTACAAATTCTGGCAGCAAAGACTGGGGGGAAATTCGTCGGTTGCGGGGAAGACGATGGCCATCAATGGCCTGCCCATCACCATTGTCGGCGTAACTCCGCCCGATTTTTTTGGCCTTGAGCCGGGAAGCTCGCCCGGTATCTTTGTGCCTCTGTCGAAATATTCCGCTGAGCAGGCGCGACAGGGCCCGACCGACCGGGGACTCACCTATCTCACTGATCCCAAGACGTGGTGGGCCGGCGTGGTGGGGCGGATCAAGCCAGGTGTAAGCGAAAAAGAGGCTGAGGCCGAATTGCAGGTCATGTTCGAGCGCAGTTTGACAGCAAGCTCTGCCAACCCTGACGTCAATAAGCCTGTGCTGCAAATGACGCCCATTAAGCAAGGCTTGAACAGTTTACGGAGACAGTTTTCCAGCTCTTTGTTGTTGCTGATGATGATGGTGGGCGCGGTGCTTCTGATCGCTTGCGGCAATGTGGCGGCTCTACTCCTCACGCGGGCCAGCGCGCGCCAAAAAGAGATCGCCGTGCGCCTGAGCCTGGGCGCCCGCAGAGCGAGGCTTATCCGGCAGTTGCTGACGGAAAGCGTGCTCCTGGCATGCTGCGGAGGAGTACTGGGGCTGGTCATAGCCAAGTGGGCCAGCCGCGTCCTGCTGGCCTTGTTGTCCAGCGGTCGCGCGCAAATCAACCTGGAATTGCATCTGGATTCACGGGTGCTCGCCTTTACCGCCATCGTTTGCATCGTAAGCGGGATATTGTTTGGCCTGGCGCCGGCATTGCGTGCCACGCGCGTGGACTTGTTGAGCTCACTCAAACAATCATCGACTGGCAGCGCCGGCCGCAAACTGGCAGCAGGTAAATTCCTGGTCGCCGGCCAGGTAGCGCTGTGCCTGCTTTTACTGGTGAGCGCGGGGTTGCTGCTGCGCACCCTGCAGACTTTGCAGGGAATCAATCTCGGCTTTAATCGGCAGAATGTTTTGCTGTTTACCGTGCGTCCCGGACTCAATGGCTATAAGGGAGAGCAACTGGATGAGTTTTATCTCGAGATGCAACGCCGCGTGCAACGGCTTCCGGGGGTGCAATCCGTCAGCTTTGCGGACCGCAATCCTATTGGCCAGGGAACCAGCAGTACCTCAGGGGGAATTCCTGGCTACACGCCGGCGGGCAAGCGGGTGGACATCTACCGGCACATCGTGGGCCCGGGCTATTTCGACACGCTAGGAATTCGCATACGCCTGGGCCGTGCATTGGGGCCGCAGGACACGCGGGCGGCTCCCCTGGTTCTGGTGGTCAACCAGAAGTTTGTGGACAAGTACATGCACGGCGACAATCCACTGGGCCGGCATGTGGAGCTTGGATCGCACAAGAAGACTTTGAGCTTTGAGATTGTCGGCGTGGTGGATGACGTGAGTTACTCCAGAATTCGCGACGATATACCGCCAACCGCGTATTTTTCCCATTTGCAGAGCCCGATCCCATGGAACTTTATGACGTTTATGGTCCGCAGCGGGGAAGCGGGACTACCCGCTTTGGCCGCAGCAGTCCGGCGCGAAGGATTAGCACAGGACAAAAACGTTCCCCTGGTAGATATGAAGACAGAGACGCAGGTAGTCTCTCAAGTCTTGTTTATGGACCGCACCTTCGCCGCCCTCAGTTCGGCCTTTGGCTTTCTGGCGCTGCTGCTGGCGTGCGTGGGCCTTTACGGCACTATGGCCTACGCCGTGGCGCGCAAGACCAATGAGATCGGCATTCGCATGGCCCTGGGCGCCGGACGAAGCACCATTCTGGGCATGGTCCTGCGCGAGACGGCCATGATCGTAGTGGCCGGTATTGCCGTAGGTCTTCCTGCTGCGTGGGTGTCTACCAGTCTCCTCAAGACGCGGCTATTTGGATTGAGTCCACATGATCCCTGGAGCATTGCGCTAGCGATTGCCGCGACGCTGGCTGTAACGGCCATCGCCGGATACATTCCAGCCAGGAGGGCATCGCGCGTTGATCCGATGGTGGCGTTACGATACGAATGACCGATAAAACAGCACTACTTGGGAAAAGCGGGATTCCCTCTGG
>JBGPZS010000157.1:0-8245 GCA_041493865.1 Terriglobia bacterium | reverse complement strand
GATTGGTGCCCGATTGTTATCGGCGGTGTAATCGTCCAAAGATTTTAGATTGTCCGCAACGACTCTGCCTAGCAGATGCTTAATTTGCCGCGATCATTCCTGGATCGCCGCCCATTAGAAAACAATAGTGATTGAAATTTTGGAGGCGCGGGTCGGAATCGAACCGACGCATAAAGGTTTTGCAGACCTCTCCCTTACCACTTGGGTACCGCGCCCTGAACCGGTTGTTCGCCTTTGCTGCCCTGAGAGCATAAACCCTCGCCGGGGCGAGGGGCAACAGCGAGCAAAATATGGAGCGGGAGACGGGAGTTGAACCCGCGACTTCGACCTTGGCAAGGTCGCACTCTACCACTGAGTTACTCCCGCTCAGTAGGATGAACCCTATTATAACGTGCTGAAAATGCACGGTCAATTACGTCGCACGTGGCGAGGCCGACTTGCGTGCCAAGCCGCTTGTTACAGGCGCTCCGTGCTGAAGGGCTGGTGCCATGACCTATGGCGGGTTGGAGCGAAGCGACAGAAATTAATGCCTGCTCGCCCACTGCGGGTCTTCTTCCGGGGCCACAATGGAGCCATCGCGCATGTGGATGATGCGGTCGCCAATTTCAGCCGCCTCAGGATTATGAGTAATCATCAGCACGGTTTGGCCGAATTGCCTGTTGGCGTCGCGCAGCATCTTGAGCACGATTTCAGAGTTCTTCGAATCCAGATTGCCGGTTGGCTCGTCTGCCAGGATGAGCGCAGGCCCGTTGACCAGGGCGCGCGCCAGGGCAACGCGCTGCTGTTCGCCGCCGGAAAGCTCTGACGGCCGGTGGCCGAGGCGCCCGGCGATGCCAAGCATCTGCGTCACCTGGTCAAAGAGCGCCTTGTCCAGGCCGTCTCCGCCGGCAATCTCACGCGCAATTTCAATGTTTCCCTGGGCCGTCAGCGTGGGCAGAAGGTTGAACTTCTGAAAGACAAACCCGATCTTCCGCTTGCGCATTGCAGTGCGCTGCGCATCGGATAGCTGGGCAAAATCGGCTCCGTCAATGGTCACGCGTCCGGAGGTGGCCCGCGTGAGCCCACCCAGGATGTAAAACAGCGTTGACTTGCCGCTCCCTGAAGGGCCGACAATGCTGACAAATTCGCCCTTCTCCACGCTGAAGCTCACGCCACGGAGAGCCGGCACATCGACTTTGCCGATGCGGTAAACCTTGGTGACGTTTTCTGCCTGGATGATCGGGGCCACGTAGTTCGATATTACCAGACCGCCGAGCGAGGGAAAGCAAGTCAAACAGCGGCAAAGCGCGACATCTACCGCGTCAGCTTAACTGGCCACCGGCATCCTGTTTGGCTCCGCGGAGTTCATGCGCTTGGGGCCGCGTTTTTTCACCAGCATGATTCTGATCCGCTCCAGCAGCTCAATGGGAGCGTACATGCCTTTGGGCAAGAAGATGTCCGCGCGCATGTCCTTCTCATAGACCCTGATTTTTCCGGAGAAAAGAATGGCGGGCGTGCCGGCCGAAATTCCCTTGATTTTCTCCACCAGTTCCGCGCCATCCAGGCCGGGCATCTGCAAGTCACTCAATACCAGGTCAACACCGCCTTGCCTGAATACTTCAAGGGCCTGATGGCCGCCGGTACAGGCCAAAACGCGATAGCCGCGTGTTTCCAGCATGAGTTTTCGTATAGAAAGCGCCTGTTCATTGTCATCGACGCACAGAATCGTTCGTTTTGGTCGCATCATTCCCCCGGGAATCTTTGTTCCGTAGCTGACCGGCACAGGGCATTACGGAATTTTCTGGGCTGGTATTTAACTTGGTTCGGAAACTGTAAGGCATCTTAGGCGTGGAAGCAAGGGCCTGTAAAGTAACCGGAAAGCCAACAAGTGGAAAACTCTGTGGAAGACTTCGTTCGGACTCCGATCACTACCGAAAAGCGCGGGAAACCAGCCGATTGCTGCATCGCGGGCTACAAAAATAATTCTCCGCGGATGACTTCAACCGCGTGGCCGCCAACTCTGACATTCACGATCCTGTCACCATTGCGGCCGGCGCTGAAGAAAATCCGGCTGCGCCGCTTCATCTCGACTCCCTGCTCCAGAAGCGCCTGCTGGTCCGGAGGCAACACGCCGTATTGCACCGCCCACGCAGCACACGGGCCTGCCGCTGAGCCAGTGGCGGGATCTTCACCGTTGGAAAAAATCATCCGCGCTTGCAGCTTCGCTTCAGGATTCAGAGTTTCGCGCGAAACAAAATACATGAACTTGGCGTCCGTTTTCGCAAGATAGCCTTTCAGGTTGGCCCAGGTTGGCGACAATTTTTCGAGGACGGCCAGCGACTTCAAGGGAACAATCGCAACCCCGTTGCCGGTGGTAACGGTTTGGATGGGCAGATCGGAGGCTATGTCATCCACCGCGAGTCCGGAGGCGCGGGCCACGTCTTCACGCGCGTGCTTCTGGCCGAACTCGGGGTCGCGCTGCGTCATCACGCCGAAGGGCAGACCGTCGCGCGTGGAGAAGCGCACGGGAATGCGGCCCACGTTCAGCTCCAACGCAATTTCTTCGGCGCCACTGTTGCCCCGCAACGCGTTGTTTCGCAGAACCATGGCCGTGCCCAGCGTGGGGTGGCCGGCAAAAGGCAGCTCTTCATCCACGGTAAAGATGCGCACGCGCACGCCACGCTCACGCTCGGTGGCCGCGTCGCGGGGCAGGATGAACGTGGTTTCAGAGAGATTCATCTCCCTGGCCAGGGCCTGCATCTCTGTATCGCTCAGGCCGCGGCCATCGGCAAACACGGCAAGCTGGTTGCCTTCCAGCGCAACTGAGGTAAAAACATCCAACTGGACGAACGGCAAACAGCGTTTGGTATTTGACATTGGATTCATCCAACCCTACTCTGAGATTTCAATAATAATAATAAAGACCGGTAATCGAGAACACGATTGCCAAAAATGCCAAAAGTGCCAAAGAATGCCAAAATTGGAACTCAGCTATTCCTCCTGACCGTACGCGTCAGGAGCATCAACAGTTTTGCTTTTCACTTGTCATTGTTTGGCAATTTTGGCATTTTTGGCAATTGTTTCTGGCAATCGCAGTCGTCGCGCGATTCACCTGTTTAAATCATGAAGACTCTCCGCCGATTCCTCCAGCGCACTCCGTTTTACGGCGTCTACAAAGCGCTGGGCCACTACCCGGATTACTGGTACTGGAAGCTGCGCGGCGAACCCATACGCTCTCCGCATCTGCTGAAGCAGCGCACCGTGCGCGACTACGCGCAACGTTACGGCCTGCGCATCCTGGTGGAAACCGGCACCTACTACGGCGAGATGGTGGCTGCCATGAAAAATCGCTTTGCGGAAATCTATTCCGTGGAATTCGATTCACAGCTGGCACAGCGCGCCGCAAAAAAATTTTCCCGATGGCCGCATGTTCACATCCTGGAAGGTGACAGCCAGAAAGCGGTGCCGGAGCTGCTGAAGTCACTCAAAGAGCCTGCGCTCTTCTGGCTTGACGCCGGCTATTACGGCTGGGCCGGTCTCCAGGGCGACAAGCAGCGCCTGACCAGCGAACTTGAAGCGGTCCTGGGCCATTCCATTCCCAGGCACGTCATCCTCATGGACGATGCGCGCGGCCTCAACGGCCAGAACGGCGCGCCCACTGTGCCCCAACTCAAACAGCGGATTGAAGCAGAGTTCCCGGGACGGAGCGTGGAAGTGCAGTATGACATTCTGCGGATTACGCCGGCTTAGAGCCCACCACGGAGGCACTGAGACACGGAGAAGAGTGGGCAACAACTCAGGAACCGGTTAGCTAAAGGGAAGCGGCGTCGATCATCCCGCTAAAGACTTTCACGGTGCAAGGTATAAAAAGGTATAAAGAGGGACATTTGGCGTTATTTTGAACGCTCGTAGCGCATTCCCCTTGCCTTTCTCCGTGCCTCCGTGTCTCCGTGGTAGATTCTGGTGATTCTTGTAAACTTACAAACACGCGGAAGCGCATGGGGTCCGGTGACCCTTCCGGTCTTCAAAACCGGCGAGAGTTAGCTTTGCTGGCTCTGGTGAGTTCGACTCTCACACGCTTCCGCCATTCTTCCAACATCTTTCCTGCAGAGATCCTTCGACTCTCGCACGCTTCCGCCATTCTTTGTTCGCAATGACGGTCATCTCAAGCCCTTAAGCTGAAAACTGTTGGATCGTCAGGGCGGGGGCGGGCTGTTCACGATTCAGGGTCCGCTGTGCCTGCCTAGATCATTCATCTCCAAGCACCGTGATCGGACCGATCTGTTGGTGTCCGGCTGGATCAGGCATAAGCCAGTTCTTAGGCAAACCCCGCTATCGGTCAACCGCACCTAATCAATTACTGGAATAAATTATTGGACAAAGTCCCATGGAGTTTTCCCTGGGCTATGGTGAACAATATGAAGAGTAAACAAATATGGGTTAGTGGTTGTGTTCAAAATACTTGGATTATCCCGGCCATTTGCATGATGGGCGTCTTGCTGTTTTTGCCCGTGTCTCTTCCGGCTCAACAGACAAACCCAACAAGCAGTCAGGCGTCTTCCACGGATGCGGCGAAGCATACAGTCACGGTACCCGCTGGAACGCGAATGATGGTCAAGATGATAGACCCGGTGGATTCGAAAAAAAATAATGAGAACGACCGCTTTCGTGGTTCCCTGGAAGCGAATCTATCGGTGGGCAATGAGGTGGTTGCACCGAAGGGCACCTCTGTCTTTGGACGTCTAGTCACCGCGCAAGCGGCCAGCAGTGGACAGCGGGCACAACTGGAATTTGATCTTACCGACATCATGATTGATGGCCAGATGTATTCCCTCGCGACCTCGTCGAAACAGATGCAAGGCGAGGATGCCGGCGGCGGGCAGACGGGACGAGGCGCCGGGAAGGGAGCAGCCATTGGCACGGTTGCCGGTGGTTTCTCAGGAGCCGTGCGGGGAGCAGGGGTTGGAGCTATTGCCGGCAACATCGCCGGCGGCACTACGCACGGAGAACAGGTGAATGTTCCTGCAGGCGCGCTGGTTGAATTCACTCTCGAACATCCGGTCTCTTTGCCTGCGGCGCAGACCAAGTAGCTGGACTCCATCTTCAAGGTGGTTCATTTCGAATTAAATCGCGGCAAAACAAAACTGCCGCGCCTGAACGGGCGCGGCAGTGAAGAATCCAAAGCTAGTTACGAACCAGAAACCGCTTGCGGCCAGCCAGCGGGATTGCCACAAAGACCCAAGACTAAAGTCTTAGGCTGGAGCTCGCGTACGCCAAGCCAATCGCTAGACGCTGATAGTGGATACGGGCTCAGTTTCCAACTGACTTACTACAGATCTTTCGCTTCGCTTAGGGATTTCGGCAGCAAGCTCCCGCTTTTCCACCCCCAAACGCGAAAACCACGCGTTTCGGGGACCCCGGCTTCGCTCACGCCTGCTTATCGCCTCAAGGTATAATCATCGTCTCCGACGGTTAGCCGCCGAGGGAGGTAATCGTGTTCCGCAGAAAATTTCTCCTAGGTTGGGCGTTCCTGCTATCCACGGCCTTGGCCTTTGCGTCTCCGCAACAGCAGAAGGACCGGGACAAGGACAGCGGAGACGATGACAAGTTCTACCATGGCACGGGAATCAACGACCTGGATGCGATCGGCAACCGCAATGTGGGCTGCAATCGCGGTCTTGGAAACTGGTATACGCTGGACTCGCAAGTCAAAGCAGGCCAGGAATTTGCCCGCCAGGTGGAACAGACATCGCACGTGATTACCGATCCCTTCATCAACGAAGTCGTGAACCGCCTGGGACAGAACCTTGCGCGCAATTCCGATACCCGTTTGCCGTTCACCATCAAGATCCTGGACGTTGAAGAGCCCAACGCTTTCGCGCTTCCCGGCGGCTACATGTTTGTGAACGCGGGGACGATTCTGCTGGCCGACGATGAGTCCGAGCTGGCGGGTGTGATGGCGCATGAAATCGCCCATGTGGCTGCCTGCCATTCGGCGCGCGAGTCCACGCGCTCCACCATGGCCCAACTGGCGATGATCCCGGTGGTGATCATGACTGGAGGCCTCGCGGGGATAGGAATCAACCAGGCTGCGAACTACGGAATACCGGCTGTTTTCGGCAAGTTTGGCCGCAACTTCGAAGCCCAGGCGGATTACCTGGGCGTACAGTATGCCTACAAGGCCGGCTACGATCCGAACGGCATCGTCAGCTTTTTCGAGAAGTTTCAGGCCCTGGAGAAGAGACGCCCGGGATTTGCGACCAAGCTTTACGGAAACCATCCACTGACGCCGGACCGGATCGAGAAATCGCAGCATGAGATCGGCGCCATCCTGCCGCCTCGCGACCAGTACATGGTAGACACCTTGGATTTCCAGCAAGCCAAGAAGCGGCTGGCGTTGATCATGAAGCACCGGCTGCAGAAGGACGGCAAGGACACGCAGAAGCCGGATTTGCGCCGCACCGCTGGCGATAAGAACCCCGACCAAAACGATGATCGTCCCGTGATCAAGCGCAACCCGAGCAACAAGTAAACCGTTTTTCCACCGGCATCGGGCTGCGGACGAAGTACGCTCGACAGTTATCTTCCAATCCACCGGGGTATACTTGCGGCTCTGTCCGGCCCATGTTGAATTATTGGGCGTTAGAGCCAGGCGAAGATGGAAAGCCCATCTCGTTCTTGGCGAAATATCGTCATTTCATTCGCAATCCGGTTCTGAGTGTAATCCCCTGTTTACAACAATTACTCTTTCTTGACTTGACGTGTGTCTCCATTTTGCAGGAAAGTCTTGCGTGTGGCCTGTAAACGCGTTCAAGGAATGGCGTAAAAGGATTGTGTGGGAAAGAGGAACTGACCCTCACGCCAAAGCCAAAAGAAAGCCTAAGATAATTAGTTTTGGTCATGACAAGAATGAAAATCAAAAAGTCCCTACTCTGTGTTTTTATGCTGGCTCTGCTTCCGGCACTTGCCCGTTCAGTTCCTCTGGAGGACGACGATCCCGCTGCACTGTTGAAACGGGTCATCACCAACCTGGACGCAAATGAATTGAAGGCCGAGAACTATACATTTGTCGAGGACTATCACAACATAAACTACGACAAGAATGGCAAGATCAGGGTCGACGATACAGCCAAGTTTGAAACTGTTTTTATCGAAAGAACACCCTATAAGCGCAAAGTGGAAGAGAATGGGAAGCCTCTCAGCGGTAAGGCCGCAAAAGAAGAGGAGAAAAAATATCAGGCTGCGGTTGCCGAGCGCCGCCGGATGAATGCCGAGTTGAAGAATACTCTCTTCCATCGCGAATTCAGACTTGGGATCGGCTATGAAGACTGGCCGGATTTGTTCGTGGCTACCAGCGGCGGCGACGAGATCGTGGATGGGCATGAGGTAATCAAATTGATCTTGACTCCCCGGCCCGGCATCCACCCCGCCTCCGACGCACAAAAGGACGCGCTCCATACTGCAATACAACTTTGGATTGATAAGGCAGACGAATTTCTATTGCACCTGAGAACTGAATACACGAGCGATGGTCACCTGTTACAGGGAAGCACAGTGGAAGCATTTTGGCAAAAAGAAGCTAAGAGCGGAACCTATTTGCTGGCGAGCACCTTAGTCCAGTTCAAAATCAAATACCTCTGGATGACCGTCCCGGGAAAGACAGAACAACAATATTCCGGCTATAAGCGCTTTGGAGCGGAGGTACGCATCATTCCGGAATCAATCCAGCCTAAATGAGCAAGGTGGCCCAGGCTTCCTTTTATCGTGGCAACGGCGAAGTGGCCAGGCAAAAATGCCGCGCTTTTGGCGCGGCACCATGAGAATTTACTTCAACAGAACCTGGACACGTAACTAAAACCCGCTTACGGCCAGCCATCGGGCCGGAGCGGTAGCGGTTGCCGGGATAGCGACAAAGACGATCGGCGCTATGCAGGGCGAGGACGGCGTTACCGTCCCTTCAAAAGTCGCATCTCCCGTCGCTGTTGCGGGCGTGGTCCCCGCCACCAGGTTAACGACGGTCGGCGCGCCGGCTGCGTCTTTGCTCTGGCAGCTCAGGATCACGGCGAAAGTTGCGATCGGGTTGGCGCCGGTGCTCACCAGCACGAGACCGCGGACGTGCACTTCAATCTCACCATTGGTTTTCAGCTCCGCGTTTCCTGAAGCGATCTTCCACGGCGCTCCTGCGCCGCCGATGCCGCGGATAGGGTTGGCCGCGCCCGTGAACGGAGGCACCACGGCCGTCAGGCGGTTAAACTCAAACAGGTTT
>JBGPZS010000349.1:0-4752 GCA_041493865.1 Terriglobia bacterium | reverse complement strand
TATACGTGGACGAAGTCAGAACTGCTCCCTGGTAAACCTTTTATTCTAACATTCTGTTCGGAACGCATTTTCTTTCTGCAACCCCGAAGCGAAGCGAGGGGTCCCTATAGCCACAATGATGTGCTGGCATCGATAAATCTTTGCGAATGGGTTGATGTTGCGTCCGTAAGCGTTCGCTTTTCGTCAGTGCCTGGTTGTCTCAATAGCGATCCCTCGCTTCGCTTCGGGATGTTAGAGAGAACCAATTCCTTACAGCTTTCCCTCCGAGAAAATGAACGGCGCCTTCACCGTCTCTTTCGCCCCCACCTTGATTTTCATGGTCTGCTCGCCGAACTTTTCATGCACCGCGGCCAGCGTGTATTCGCCCGGAGGCAGGTCCTTGATCTCATAGCTGCCGTCCGCCGCGCTCACCACAAAATATGGATGCGTCATTACGTTGATGTAGGCCCTCATCCACGGATGCTGGTTGCACTGCACTGGAATCATCATCTCCGGCTTGGCAAATTTCTTGACGATCGGCTTGTCCGTCGGCATTTGCGACTCATTGAATGCCTGATTATTGCTCGGCATGTCATGGATATTGTGGTCGGCCGTGTCAGTGTTGGTGATCTTCAGCGGCTGGCCCGCCATAACGCCCAATACGCGCGGGATGTAGCGGCAGCCTTTCTGATCGAGCACTACCGGCTCCGTGGGGACCGCAAACGTGCCCTGGGGCAGTCCTTCTTTCACGTAGATGAACACGTTGGCCAGCTTGCCGTTCTTCAACGCCACTACTTCCGACGGCTGCGGTTGCGTCGGACAGCCCGGATCGGCCGTCATGTCCAGTTGCTTCATCTTTTGCGGCATGCCCACGTAGCTGACCACGCCTTTGACCGTGCCGGCCGTGGCCGCATCAATGGCGATGGTCGCGGGCTTCGGCGCAGCCGATGGCGTTTCAGAAGCAGGTTGGGGTTTGCTGCAGCCGGCCAGTACCACCAGCGTAATCAGCGCCGTTCGAAAAAAAATTCCTGCTCGCGACGAATACTTCATATTTTCAATGGCCTCTTTGAGCGTAATCGGGCTAATCCCTTGAAGACTAAAAAAGAGATACATTGGCTGCCCAGCAGGACCGCAAGCACAACAATGGCCGATCGCCAGCCAAGTTCATATGAACTGTCTTCAAGTTGGACTTCCCAAATGGGAAGGCCTGAGTCAAACCATGCCCACAGAATTCCTATGCCAAGAACGAACCCAAATACGATCTGCATTCCCACTTGAAATTGCTTTGCGCCGATCAGTGTCATCAGTGTTTATCAGTGGTGAGACTTTGCTTCAATCGCCCGTCGCCACAGCCACGCTCTCCATGTTCGCAACTACAGTGTCGGCGAACTCGCTGGTGCCGGCCGTGCCGCCCACGTCGCGCGTCAGGTGCAGTTTCTCTTTGTAAGTTTTTTCCAACGCTGCGTGGACCTTGTCCGCGGCCTCCACTTCGCCCATATGGCGCAGCATCAGCACCGCCGACTGCAGCACCGCCGTCGGGTTGGCCAGGTCTTTACCGGCAATATCCGGCGCCGAGCCATGCACCGCTTCAAAGATCGCGCACCTGGTGCCGATGTTTGCCCCGGGAACCAGCCCCAGCCCGCCCACAAACGCCGCGCACAGGTCGGAGATGATGTCGCCGTAAAGGTTTTCCATGACCAGCACGTCATACTGGTACGGGTTCATCACCAGTTGCATGCACGTGTTGTCGATGATGTGCTCGCCGTAGGTGATCTCCGGGTATTCCTTGGCCACCTCGCGGCAGCAGCGCAGAAACAGGCCATCGCTCATCTTCATGATGTTGGCTTTGTGGATGGCGTGCACGCGCTTGCGTTTCTCCCGGCGTGAATATTCAAACGCGAACCGCGCGATCCGCGTAGATGCCTTCTCCGTGATGATCTTCAGCGACTCCACCACGCCCGGCACCACTTCATGCTCGATCCCCGAATACTGGCCCTCGGTGTTTTCCCGCACAATGGCCAGGTCCACGCTGGGATAACGCGTGGGCAGCGAGGGCAGGTTGCGGATAGGACGGAAGTTCGCGAACAGCTCAAACTGCTTGCGCAGGGCAACGTTGATGCTGGAAAATCCGCCGCCGATGGGCGTGGTCACCGGCCCTTTCAGTCCCAGCCCCGTGCGCTCAATCGACTGCGTAAGTTCTTTGGGAATGTATTCGCCGTGTTTGGCAAAGGCCTCTGACCCGGCGGCAAAAGTCTCCCATTCAATCTTCACGCCGGACGCGTTCACAATGCGTACCGCGGCGCGGGTAACCTCCGGGCCGATGCCGTCGCCCGGAATCAACGTGACCTGATGTGCCATAACTCTTGGTGTGCCCTAACTCCTGCTTATTTCGCGCTGGTTCTGGCCTTCGCCGGCTTGGGCTTGTCTTCTTTGGCGTTGAGCAGTGACTCCAGCTCGGAATGGAATTCGCCCACGTCCTTGAAGTCGCGGTAGACGGAAGCGAACCGTATGTAGGCGACCTTATCGATCTGTTTCAGGTTGTTCATGATCTGCTCGCCCAGTTCGCTGGCGGTGCGCTCGCGCTCCGGCGAATCGATGACATACTGTTCCACTTCGTTGACGATCTGCTCCATCTTTCCCATCGAGATTGGCCGTTTTTCACAGGCCCGGAGCAAGCCAGAGAGGACTTTCTGCCGCTCGAACTTTTCCCGGCGGCCGTCTTTCTTCACTACCATGTAAGGGATTTCGTCAATGCGCTCGTAGGTGGTGAAGCGCTTCTCGCACTTCAGGCATTCGCGGCGACGGCGAATGGATTCGCCCTCTTTGCTCTCACGCGAATCCACCACTTTGTCATTTTCGAACCCGCAAAATGGACATTTCATCGTGTCTTAACCGGAACTTTCCATGGTGTGTTCTCTCGATTGTAGCAGGCGGCTTGCCCGGCGCGGATGCTTGGCAAACTCGATGAATTGCCAAAATCGCCGAAAACTGCCAAAGATTGCCAAAATTGAAAACCTCTAAACCTTCTCGGCGATCTTTGGCAATTTTGGCAGTTCTGGCAATTTCCTGGTTCGCTTTACCGCTCTCATTCGCGATTAGCCACCGGTCTCCTTATCGTTCGGTTCAGCGCCCAGCGCCCTGTGTTCCTCTTCCTGGCTTTCTTCTTCGATCTTCGTCAGCGACACATGCTCTGACCGCGCCAGCGCCAGCCCCGCGGGAACCACGGACATGAAGGTCACCAGCCAGAGCATGATGCCGCAACTGGTGGCCAGCTCGGGTGAAAGGTTGAAGACCCCGCGCAGCATGCCGATCGTCGCCAACTGCGAGCCTCCGCCCACCACGGGCAACTGCAGCACCCCGCCCACCACGCTGGCAGCAGTCAGCAGCAGAACGTCAGAGAGTCTCATCTGCGAGAGGCGGTGGATGGAATACGCGCGCGTCACCGCCATGTACGCGAATCCGATAAACACCCAGATCACCACAGATAGTCCGCTGAGCTGAAGGAAAGACCTGACGTCTTTGACCGTGTTCAATCCCTCGCCAAAGGCGTGCACGCGTTTGCCCACGGCGCGCCCGGCTTTTGGGGAGATCCGCCCAAACAGCCGCACAAAAAACTTTGACGCCGTGGCAGGGTTCTTGCGCACCCAGAATGCCAGCAGCGCCACCAGACACACGCCGGCAAACAGAGCTATGGCAAAAGCCTGAAACAAACTAAACGAGGAAACCTCGAAGCCCAGGAAATGTCGTTTGGCGGAGTTTGCAAATCCAGGCAGCTTGCTGAGATGTTCTCTCGACCACAGGATATTCACGGCCATGATCAGCGCGAACGCTCCGGTGTCAAAGATCCGCTCCACCGTCCACACCGCCAGTTGCGACGACATGCTCAGGTTCTGCTTCCGCGCGATCAGGTACGGGCGGATAAACTCGCCCGGCCTTCCCAGCAGCGCCAGCCCGGTAAAGCCGATCACTGTGGGCGCCACCAGGTCAGCGCTTTTGGCCTCAGGACACACTGGTCGCAGCATGATCTTCCACCGGATCGCGCGTAGAAAATAGTCGGCGTAAACCAGCGCCACCCCGGCGACGAGATAGAACTTATTGGTATTGTGGGTCGCCACCCAGAAGCGGTGCCAGTCAAATTTCTTCCAGGTCCTCACCTGGAGATAAACCAGCGCGGACAACACAACCAGCACCAGGGCGGTGATCAGAAATCGTTTTTTGCTCATGGATGTGGGGCGGCTCAACCGATCCTACAAAAAAGCGCCCTGCAAGGGCAGGACGCCTTCCTCTTATATTACTTTAATAATCCTATGCGGGGTTGGCCGGCTTGGGCACGCTCGCCTGCTGCGGTTTGGCTTTCTTCGTGGGCTTGGGACTGGCAGCTTTGGCCGGAGTGGCCGTTTTCGCGGCGGCTACGGCTTTCATCTGGGCGCGTTTCTTGGCGTTAAAGTCACTCACAATCTTGCGGATGTAGGCCCGCGTTTCCTGATACGGAGGAACGCCGTTGTACTGCTTGACTCGATGCGCGCCGGCATTGTACGCAGCCAGGGCCTTGATGGGATCGTCGTGATATTGGTCCAGCAGCGCGCCCAGGTGCGCGGTGCCTGCTTCAACATTGGCCCTGGGATCAAACGGATCAGCCACGCCGAGCTGCGCCGCGGTTTGCGGCATCAGCTGCATCAATCCCTGCGCGCCTTTTTTCGATACCGCCCTGGTCTTGAAGTTGCTCTCGGCTTTGATTACGCTGCTCACGAAATCGGGGTCAATGCGGTTTCG
>JBGPZS010000129.1:0-9264 GCA_041493865.1 Terriglobia bacterium | reverse complement strand
TCCAAGCCGTCGTTTTCAGTCCTCTTCCAGCATGCTCTGGGCTGTTTTTATGGCCGTAATAACAATCACGGGCACGGCGCCGATCAGCCCGGCAAGAAAGAGGTATTGAAAAATCGGAAAAACATGGTGGACCAGGAAGTTCACGATTGCAATTGTAGTCCTGTAGCTGAGAGGAATCAAAGAAGAAGCGCGGTTTGCTAGAATCGGTTCTCAGTGCGCAACATTCCCTCCAGAGCATGGATACTCGCGCTGCTCTCCAGCGGGCTGCAGATCCTTGTCTTCCCCAAAACCAATCTTTATTTCCTCTCCTGGGTGGCGATGGCGCCATTGCTCTTTGCGCTCCTGCGCGGACGTGGCGGAGAAGGCGAGATGTTCGATTCCGAAGGCCGTTCGCTGCGGCCGTTTACGCTGTGGCAGGGGTTCCTGATCGCGTGGCTCAGCGGAATCGTCTGGTATCTGGGAACGGACTACTGGGTGTTTCCGGTGATGACCGGTTACGGCGGACTGCACTGGCTTTTGGCCGCCCCCATTACGCTGGCGGCCGCGTTCGGCATGGGACTGCACCACGCTTTGTTTGGGCTGCTGGTGGTGTTGATGGCCCGCCGCTCCAACCAGGGGAACCGCAGGCCGCTGTTGATGGCGCCGGTGTTCTGGGTGGCCATCGAGTTCTTTCGCGACCGCATCACTGGTTTCCCCTGGAACCTGCTGGGTGATTCGCAGGTGGATAATGTCCCTTTCGCGCGCATTGCCCAGACCACGGGAGTCTATGGACTCTCATTTGCCATCATGCTGGTCAATTGCGCGTTTGTGGCGGCGCTGCTGCTCTACGGCACGCGGCGCAAGAACCTGCTGATCTCGGCGGTGGCGGCCGCCATCGCGCTGCAAATCGGCGTCCTGGCCAGGCCTGCGCCCTTTGTCGCTACGCACCAGGCCGTGCTGGTGCAGGAAAATGTTCCCCTGCTGAATCAGCCGGACTGGACGCCGAGGTATTTTGACCAGACCATCAGCGCCCTGGCGCGGATTAGCGTTGAAGCGGCAAAGCCCAAGCGCGCGTCTGACGGTCGTTCCTCCGAAAATCGTTCCTCCGACAGTCGTTCTTCCGAAAACCCTGGTCTGATCGTCTGGCCGGAATCGCCGGCGCCGTTCTTCATTGCTGATCCCAGGTTGCAACAGTGGCTGGTGGCCATGGCGCAGGACACGAATTCACACCTGGTGGTCGGCAGCCTGGGTGAGATGCAGGATGCGAGCGGCAAGCGGCAGCTTCTCAACTCCGCCCTGGTGATGGACCCGCATGGCAACATAGTAGGCCGCTACGACAAAATCCACCTGGTGCCGTTCGGCGAATACATCCCGTTTCAAAACCTGCTCTTTTTTGCCAGCAAGTTGACGCGGGAGGTGGGCGATTTTGGCCGCGGCACGGAACGGAAAGTATTTGACCTGGGCGGGACGCATGCGGGAATCTTCATCTGCTATGAGTCGGTTTTCCCGGAAGAGATACGCGAGTTCACCACGAACGGCGCCCAGGTGCTCATCAATATTTCCGACGATCTCTGGTATGGCGAAACCGGGGCCCCGGCGCAACACCTGCAAATGGCCCGGATGCGGGCGGTGGAAAACCATCGCTGGATCCTGCTGGCCACCAACAACGGCACCACGGCTTCCATTGATCCTTTTGGCCGCGTGGTGAAGCAGGCGCCGCGGAACGTGCGCACTGCCCTGGTTGCGCCCTATGAGCCGCAGAATGAAAGCACGTTCTACAGCCGGAATGGCGACGTGTTTGCCTGCCTATGTGTGGTAATCTCATTGCTGGCGGTGTTTGTGCGCTGGCGCTACCGCGCGCGCACCATGATTGAAGCCCGCCCTGCATAACAAGCCATGGTTGAAGAGATAGAACGCGAATACACTGCCGTGCGCGACAAGGTGCGCGATCTGCGGAGCTATCTTTGACGCTCCTTCACTGCGCCAGCAACTAGCTGAAATCGAAACCAAGGTCGGCGACCCCAGCGTGTGGTCAGACCAGGAAAAGTCGCAGACGTTAATGCGGCAGCGCCGCCGTCTGGAAGAATCCCTGGCCATGGACGCCGATCTGGCACGCCGCGTGGATGACATCCAGGCCTACTTCGACCTGGCGCGCGAAGGCGAAGCCGTGATCGAAGAGCTGCGCAAGGAAATCGATGCTTTGCGCGAAGTTGCCGACAAACTGGAGACACGAACGCTGCTCTCCGGCGAGCATGACATGCGCAACGCCATTGTCACCATCCACCCGGGCGCGGGAGGAACGGAATCACAGGACTGGGCGGAAATGCTCTTGCGTCTCTATCTGCGCTGGGCGGAGCAGCAGGGCTTCAGCACGGAGATCAACGAGTATCAGCCGGCGGAAGAGGCTGGGATCAAGTCGGCGACGTTTACCGTTGCCGGTGACTACGCTTACGGGCTGCTGTTGAGCGAGATCGGCGTGCACCGGCTGGTGCGCATCTCGCCTTTCGACCAGGCCAAGCGCCGGCATACTTCTTTTGCCAGCGTGTTTGTCTCGCCCGAAATCGATGAGTCCATCCAGGTGGACATCAAGCCGGAAGATCTGCGGGTTGACACGTATCGCTCGGGAGGGAAGGGCGGGCAGCACGTGAACACCACGGATTCCGCCGTCCGCATTACCCATATCCCGACGAACATTGTGGTGGCGTGCCAGAACGAGCGCTCACAGCACAAGAACCGCGAGCGGGCCATGAAGATGCTCCGGTCCAAGCTCTATGAGTTTGAGCTGGAGAAAAAGCGGGCCATCAGCAAAAAGCTGGAAGATTCCAAGCTGGACATTGATTTTGGCTCTCAGATACGCTCGTATGTCCTGCATCCCTACAGGCTGATCAAGGACCATCGCACCAAGTTGGAAGTAGGGGACGTGGACCGCGTGCTGGATGGCGACCTGAAGCCTTTTATCCGGGCGTTTCTTGTCGCGCGGCGCGACCAGAATTAGACTCTCGACATATGGCGCCTGTTCTGGACGACATCAAAAAAAACGCCGTGCCGGTGAGCGTGATGCGCTCCGCGGCCAAGGGCGCGCTGCCCATTCCCGCCGAAGAGATGCTGGAAGTGCTGGTCTACCTTTCGCAGAACCCGCTCTTCGGACAGGATGCGCGCATGACGCTGGCCCAGTGGGACGCGCATTCGGCGATAGAAGTGCTCGGTAAAGATACGGCCACGCCGGAGGTGCTGCTGTATTACTGGCAGGCGGAAAATCGGCGGCCCGGTCTGATGCCCACCCTGATTGAGAACCCGGCAATCCCGGAATCCCTGCTGATGGAGCTGGCCGACACGGCTTCCCGGGAGACCGTGAAAATGCTGCTGGCCAGCGCGCGAGTGCGAAGCAGTCCCGGAATCATCGAAGCGCTCCTGGGAAATGAATACGTGACGCCGGCCGAGGCACAACAACTGCGCGGCGAGAATGCACCGCCGCAAGCAGAAGAGGTGCTGCAAGAGTTTGAGGTCACTCCGGAAGCGGCGGCCGCGCTTCAGGTATTTCAGCAGGCGAATGCCTCAGAGATCGCGGCGGAGGAAGGCAAGCCGTTTGAGCTGACGAAAGAAGAGGAAGCGCAGCCAGAGACAGCAGGCCAGCAACCCGTCGCGGGCGCCGGGGATGCTGATGCGACGGCGGCGAAATCTGCGCCTGCGGGTCCGGCTGATGCCAGTGCTCCGGCAGCAGTGGTTGCTCCAGCAGTGGTTGCTCCGGCAGGCGTTGCTCCAGAAGCGGTTCCTCCGGCAGGCATTGTTGCAGAGCACCTGGACGAGTTTGACGCCGCAGAGCAGAAGAAGCTCACCGTGCTGCAGAGGGTTTCCAAACTGAACGTGGGCCAGCGGATCAAGCTGGGCTTTATCGGAGGAAAGGAAGAGCGGGCGCTGCTGATACGGGACACAGCACGTCTGGTGCAGAACGCGGTGCTGGCCTCGCCCAAGCTGACAGACGCTGAAGCGGAATCATTTGCCGGAGCGAAAAATCTGCAGGAGAACGTCTTTCGCGAAATCGCGCGGCAGCGGCGTTTCCTCAAGCTCTACCCGGTAGTGCGCAACCTGGTCAACAACCCCAGGTGCCCGCTGGATATTTCGCTGACCCTGGTCAAGACGCTGATGGTGTATGACCTGAAGAGCCTGCGCCATAACAAGAACGTTCCGGATACGATCCGCAAAGTGGCCGCCAAGCTGTATACGGAGAAGGCGACGCGCGGCGGCGCGAAGAAAGACTGAGCGCATTGCTGGCCCGGTTGTGACGGCCGTCAACGACAGGCCTTTCTTTGATCCCGCAAGCTTCTCCTAGAATGCTGTTTTTGCGGAGATCGTATTTGTGGAGATCATGTTTACGGAGATCCAGATGAAGACTACTGCAAGCGACGAGATTGGCGAACTACTGAAACGGACCAAGACCATTGCCGTGGTGGGCCTGTCCGATAGCCCGCTGCGTCCCAGCCACGGCGTGAGCGCATATATGCAGACCCAGGGTTACCGCATCATTCCCGTGAACCCGGCGATCAAGGGCGCGCTGGGCGAGAAAGCTGTGGCGTCTCTGGCTGATATCGGCGAGAAGATCGATATGGTGGACGTGTTTCGCCGGTCAGAGTTTGTGCCTGAAATCGTTGATGAAGCGATTCGCCTGAAAGTGCCGGCGATCTGGCTGCAAGAGGGCGTGATTCACGAAGAAGCCGCTGAGAAGGCGCGCAAGGCAGGAATCTTTGTGGTGATGGACATGTGCGTTTTGAAAGAGCACCGGTCGAGGTTCAGATAAATTGCAATCGGGGTAATTGAGTGATTGAAAAGCTGCCGCAGATTACTCCGCTTTTTCCGTTCCTTTGCGTTGCAAAGGTTTTGGTTTCTTCTCTTCAGCCCGGCGCAGCTCTTCTTTTCGCTGCCTGAGTTCCTCCATCCGCTGGGCCAGGAGTTTTTCTCTGCCTTCCGCGGTGGGATGGTAGTACTCGCGGCCACGCAGATTGTCGGGCATACATTCCATGTCGGCAACTTTGTTTTCAAGATCGTGGGCGTACTGATAGCCCTTGCCATAGCCAACCTGTTTCATCAAATTGGTTACAGCGTTGCGAATGTGCAGCGGGACCGGCTCAGCGGCAGTCTTCTCCACGTCTTCAAGGACGGCGCTATAGGCGGTATAGAGCGCGTTCGATTTTGGCGCCAGCGCCAGGTAGACAACAGCCTGGGCCAGGGCAAGCGCGGCTTCAGGCATGCCGAGGAAGTCGATAGCGTCCTTGGCGGAGAGGCAGAGATTCAGGGCTTCCGGCGCGGCCAGTCCGATGTCCTCTGAGGCCATGCGCACTACGCGGCGGGCAATATAGAGCGGGTCTTCACCGGATTCAAGCATGCGGCCCAGCCAGTAGAGAGAAGCGTCAGCATCACTGTTGCGCACGGATTTATGCAGGGCGGAGATCAGGTTGTAATGTTCTTCGCCTGACTTGTCATAGAGCAGGACGCGCTTCTGCAGCGTGTCCTTGATGATTTGCTCAGTGATGACGTGCTCGGTGGGCCCGCCGTTTTCGCCAGCAACGGTAGCGGCCGCGACCTCAAGGACGTTGTAAGCGGAGCGGGCGTCGCCGCTGGAGTAAGCCGCGATCTGCTCCAGGACCTGATCGGCGGCGCGAAGGTTCATCTTGCCCAGACCGCGCTCCTGGTCTTCCAGCGCACGCCGCAGCAGCACGACAATCTGAGCTTCAGTAAGCTGGTTGAGGATGTAGACGCGGCAGCGCGAGAGCAGTGCGCCGTTGATTTCAAACGACGGATTTTCGGTGGTGGCGCCGATCAGCCGTATGTTGCCGCGCTCGACGTGAGGGAGAAATGCGTCCTGCTGGGCGCGATTGAAGCGGTGAATCTCGTCGATGAAGAGGATGGTGCGCGTGCCGTAAGCGCGGGCCTTCTCCGCATCGGCCATGACCTGCTTGATCTCTTTGATCCCGGAAAGCACGGCGGAAAATTCAATGAACTCGGCCTTGGTGACGTGCGCGATGATCTGCGCCAGCGTGGTTTTGCCCGTGCCCGGAGGCCCCCAGAAGATGATGGAGCCGGGATCATCGCGCTCAATCTGCAGGCGCAACGGCTTGCCCGGCCCGACGATATGCTCCTGGCCGACAAACTCATCCAGCGTGCGGGGGCGCATGCGGTCAGCCAGCGGGCGGGCGCCTTTGCCTTGCTGCTCCGGGAGTGCTTGAAATAAGCTCATTGCAAGATCGGGTGATCGGGAGATCGGGTGATCGCACGTGATCGGAAAGCTAGAGAACCTCTCGGCGCGGGCACACGATCGTAGTTATGGTTTGTTGTCATTTCTTGGCCGTGCGCCCGGAGGCTGAAAAAATGGCCAGCAGTTGTCTTGCTTCTGTGAGCAACCCCTCAAGTTTCGTTGTTGGCAGGATATTGCCCTCAACCAAATAGTTAGAGCCAAAGCACAGTCCATCCGCTTCTTCAATCACTATTCCAATTTTAGCTATGAATTCGGCCTTGGAACGGGCCCGTCCAGCCGCACGATAGTTTGCAGCCACACTCGTGGCTGATCGCAGAATCTGGTGACCAATGACAGTTCCCGCACGGGTCCGAGGAAGCGCATCCGCCATTCGGATGATCCTGAGGGCAAAGTTCTTGGTTCGAGTGCTTAACTCCTGATGTTTTTCTACGTCCATCGTGCTGTCCTTGTCTTCCGATCACCCGATCTTGTTCCTTTGTCTCGCTGCTTCATACAACAAAATCGATGCTGCAATTCCTGCGTTCAGCGACTCCACGCGCGGAGAATGTGGGATGTTGACCAGTTCGTCGGCCAACGACAGAATCTCAGGCGGCACGCCTGCGCCTTCATTGCCAACGACGATCACGGCTGCGCCGGTGAAATTGGCTTCATGGAGCGGCTTGCCTTTGTGCGAAGAAGTAGCCAACACGCGCACGCCGCCCTGCTTGAGGAGCGCGATGGCTTCGGCCATCTTCACGCGCAAGAGCGGTTCGCGAAATAACGATCCAGCGGAGGCGCGCACAGCCTTGGGATTGAAATGGCTGACTGTCTTTTCGCCCAGCAACACGGCGCGCGCGCCAAAGGCTTCAGCGGAGCGGATGATGGTGCCGAGGTTGCCGGGATCTTGAATGCCGGCCACGCCGACAAGCAGCAGATCGGAACCTGCCTGCTCCAGCAGGTCTTCAAATTTATGCGGGCGCAGCTTGACCAGCGCGGCGACGCCTTGGGGTGATTCGGTGCTGACCGCGCTCGAAAAGACATCATCGGGCAGCAAAAGGACCTCAACGTTGCTGGCGATCTGCGGCAGAAGGCGGACGGCGTGCGCGTTGCCGGCGTCGCTGAAGAAGACTGCCTGAAAACGCAGGCCGCTGCGGATGGCTTCTTCGATGATCCGAACGCCTTCCACGGCAATGTAACCTTCACTGGTGGGTTCGCCCTGGCCGAAGGCCTTGCGCAGGTCTTTGACGAGCGCGTTCTGGCGGCTGGTGACGCGGCGCAGGCGGGAATCGGCTTGGTTCTGAACAGTCATTGACAGCCATCATACTGATGCGGCGATCGAATAAGAAAGTCCGGCCCTAGGCTTTCTGCGCAAGGTGGTTTATTCTTAACCGTTTGTCACGAGGGGCCAGCGGCGGTTTTACCGAAAAGCACTGGGTGGTCTGTCCTGCATATGCTCGAAAATTGCTGAGGGGTTTGGGGGAGTCGGTTTTGGCTGCGGAAATTCTAAAAATTAATCCTGATACGCCGGACATGCGGCTGGTTTCCTATGTCGCCGACCGGATCAAGGCCGGCCAGGTAGTGGGCATGCCAACGGACACATTCTACGGGCTCGCGGCCGATCCGCTGAACCTGCGCGCCGTGGACCTGATCTATGACGTGAAGACGCGCAGCCGGCACAAGCCGCTTTCGCTGCTGATCGAAAGCGTGGAGCAGGCGGAATACCTGGCGCGCCCGCTGCCCGACGCGTTTTACGAGATCACCCGCAAGTACTGGCCCGGGCCGCTGACGATCATTGTGAAAGCATCGTCGCGCCTGCCATTGAAGGTCACGGCGAATACGGGGAACGTGGCGCTGCGACTGCCTGCTTCGAACGTGGCGATCGAGGTGATCCGCGCGGCGGGCGTGCCCATTACCGCCACTTCCGCCAACATCAGCGGGGCCAGCGAATGCACCACGGCGGAAGGAGTGCGCCAGCAACTGGGCAACC
Source organism: Terriglobia bacterium (assembly GCA_041493865.1). Taxonomy (GTDB): domain Bacteria; phylum Acidobacteriota; class Terriglobia; order Terriglobales; family Acidobacteriaceae; genus Angelobacter. Next base: position 1,069 of record JBGPZS010000129.1, on the reverse strand, counting down.
GCATCAGCCTGATCGTGGACGGCGGAGCCAGCCCGCGCGATGTGGCCTCCACCATCATCAACATGAGCGAGCCTGACCGCATCACCATTCTTCGCCAGGGCGCAATTCCTGAAAGCGAACTGGCTGAGTTCCTGAATTGAATGTCGCGCTGGAAGAAGTGGCTGCTGTGGCTGCTGGCGCTGGGGCCTGTCTGCTATGCAGCGGCCGTGTATTGGCGCATCACAAACCAGGCAGGACACGACGAGGCGCGCGTGGCGGACGCAATCGTAGTCTTCGGCGCCGCTGAGTATGACGGACGTCCGTCGCCGGTCTACAAAGCCAGGCTGGACCACGCTGCTCAACTTTACCATCGCGGCCTCGCGCCGATCGTCATCATCACCGGCGGTTCCGGCAACGACCCGCGTTTCAGTGAAGGCGTGGTTGGCCGCGAATACCTGAAGACCCTCGGCATCCCCGATAGCCAGCTCATTGCGGAAACGCAAAGCATGGACACGGCCGAATCAGCGCGCAGGGTCAGCACCATTATGTACACCAACAGCATGCATTCCTGTCTGGCTGTGAGCGACGGCTACCACATGTTTCGCATCAAGAAAATGCTGGGACGCGAAGGCATTACGGTGTACGGAGCGCCGCGGCCCAATTCCCGTCCACAGACCTTCTGGAGGCGCCAGGAATCGGCCTGGCATGAGATCGGCAGCTATACGCTCTGGGTTTTCCACCTGACGTGATTATTGTCGCTGCCGCTCCAAACCGCTTTAGCTTAGCGATTTCCACAAATGTATCCAGCGCCTAACGCAGGCGGGCCGGCGCATGGTCGGCCTCGCCGAACAACTTTATTATTGTCGCTGCCGCTCCAAACCGCTTTAGCTTAGCGATTTCCGCAAATGTATCCAGCGGCCTGACGCAGGCGACTCGGCGCGTGATCGGCCTCGCCGCGCAACTTTTCGATCGCTGCTCCCAATCAACATATCCCGTCCGCTTAGTGGCTTTTCACCTGACGATCAGAGAATGCCAGCTCGATATGCGTCGGTGCGCCATCCAGAACGCTGTCCGCGATCAGGTTAACCGG
>JBGPZS010000405.1:0-4240 GCA_041493865.1 Terriglobia bacterium | reverse complement strand
TAGCGATCAGGCGCAGCTGCTTGCCGGCGCGGAACCAGGCCGCTCATGGCCCAAATGCCGAGCAACGGCCCCAATGCCATGCTGGCGAGTGCCCATTGCCATCCATAATTCGCAGCAATCGCGGCCATCAGGCGGATGACCACGGCGGTCAGCAGGAATCCCAGGGCCACCTGGCAGGTCAGCGCCGTGCCCACATAATTTTTGTCGGAGACTTCGCTGATAATCGTAGAGAACTGTGCGGAGTCGGCAATCACCGCAATTCCCCAGACCAGCGAAAGAGGCACAAGAAGAACGGGACGATGAAGCACCAGCGCAGCCAGCACGCAGCAGGCCGAGCTAATCGCCATGGCAATCATGGTGACTCGTGCGCGCTGGGCTACTCGGACAGCCGCTGTCTGGTCCTGCAAACGGTCGCTGGCCGCGCCTGCCCAGATGCAGCCAACGGCGCCGATTGCGATCGCCAGCGCAGCCATGGCTTCGAACCTGGTGCGCGACCATCCAACCGAAACCGAGAAGATCACGGCAATCCATCCCCACATGCTATAGAGCTCCCACATGTGGCCGAGATAGCCGAGATTGGCCAGCCGCAAAGGCCGGTTGCGGACGATTTCAAGAATCTGCGCGGGATCAAAGCGCGATTGCGGCATGGCAAAAGGCCCTTCCCGCACCGCCAACGCCACAACTAACGCTCCTAACAATGCCTGCGCGCTGCCCAGCAGGACCACGCCTTGCCACGGCACTCTTCCCAATGAATTCAAGGCATGAGGCACCGCCGACCCAACCGTGAGCGCGCCGATCATGATTCCCAGAGCAAGTCCTCGCCCGCGTTGAAACCAGCCGGCAATAATCTTCATCCCCACGGGATAGACACCGGCAAGAAAAAAACCTGTCGCTCCGCGCAGCAGGATTGCCGCAAGCGGGTCCGCGGCGACAAAGGCAAAGGCGGCATTGGCCGCGGCTGCAGCCACCGCGGAAACAACCAATACCTTGATAGGACTGAATACATCAGGAATGTTGAACAGCGCAAACGTGATGGCGCCAAGCGAAAACCCAACCTGCACGGCGATGGTGAGCCACGATCCCAGGGCCAGGCCGGAATGCCACAGGGTTGTTATCTGGGGAATCACCGCCGTCCCGGTGAACCAGAGTGACATGGCCAGCAACTGGGCAAGCGAGAGCAAAAAAAGCGCCCGCTGGGATGAAAGTCCGCGGCGGGCTTCAGTTTGAACCGTTACCGGCATTAGCTCTTGGGCCTGCTCAATTTGAATGAAATCATAAGTTGCAAGGGCTTCCTATTTCTTCGGCTGCAACTCATCCAGATCGGTAAGCACCTGGTCGCTATGGCTTGAGGGATTCACCTTCAGGTACACCTTCTTCACTACTCCTGATGGGTCAATGAGAAATGTGTTGCGGGCAGAAAGGACCATGCCGTTGTATTCCATTACGGAGCCGTACTTCTGTGTCACCTCATGGCTTGAATCGGAAAGAAGTTTAAAGTTCAATCCTTCCTTGGCGCAAAAGCCTTTATGTGAATCGACAGTATCCACGCTCACACCCAGGATTACGGCATTTTTCTGCGTGTACTTGTCTATATCGCGCTGGAAGTTGTGGGCTTCCACGGTGCACCCTGAGGTGAAGTCCTTGGGGTAAAAATAGAGCACAACCCACTTGCCTTTGAATTGATCAAGAGAGATTGGGCTGCCCTCCTGGTTGGGAAGACTGAAAGTAGGAGCTGGGCTGCCGACTGCGGGAGGCTGCCCCGAATCCGCGGCAGCCGCGAAGACCGAAACCAGCACCAGGGCGAGGAAGAATACCGTTAAACGGTTCATTGAGTCTCCTTTCATAACGACGTATTAGCATACATGATGGCCGCAGGGTTTTGACAAGATATCCTCTGGATTTGCTGCGCCGCGGAACTTTCGGGGGATCGCGGTGTTAGTATCTGCAAGAGGCTTTTATGAAAGCGATGGCCCGCATCTCTGGCCTGACAATTGCGCTCTGCAGTCTGGCTTCAGCGCAAATTCCCTCTGCACCAGCCACTATTCAATTAAACACCATCTACGCCGGCGCCGATGGAAAATTCGAAGCCGCTCCAGACACCGCTCTGGTACGCATGGACATCGCTGCGCAACAGGATTCTTCGCGCGCGGCTTATGATCGCGCGGCTGCGGCGGCAAAACGGGTCCGTGAAGTCCTCACCGCCAATGGCATTGATCCTAAGACGGCCCAGGTAGGTCTCTATCAGGTGCAGCCAATCTATGACTGGAAAAATCCCAAGCACAAGGTCGTCGGCTATCGCGTCACCACGGACGTAACGCTCAAGCTGCGTGATTTTACCAAAATAGGTCCCATTACCGAACAGTTGGCGGACATTGAAGACACCCAGAACCAATCTGTAAATTACACGCTGGAGGACATTGAGCAGGCCAAAGCCAAGGCCTCCGAGGACGCCCTGAAGAAAGCCCGCAACCAGGCCAACGCCGTCGCCACCGCCGGTGGACGCACGCTGGGCGAACTGCTCTATGCCTCGGTCGACGTAAACCAACCCAACATAGTGCCCATGGTGATGAACATGGCCACCATGGCCCGGTCAGCCACGCCCGCCGCAACGCCCCCGCCGATGGCTGAATTCACCCCGCAAACTGTAACCATCAACGCCCACGTGAACGCCTTGTTCGCTCTTAAGTAAGCCTGCGCTCAAGCATGCCGCTATTGCGCCATCACCAGCGGCAATCCATTTTTGGCATTGCCGATAATGATGATCTTGGCATTCGGGCTCTTGGCCAGATTCTCCGTGGCCTCAATGCCTTTCCATTGCAACAACTGCGCGCTAATGCCCTGGGCCACGATCTGCTGGAAATCATGGATGCCCTGGGCTTCAATCCTCTTCCGGTCCGCTTCCTGCCGCTCCTTTTGCAGACGGAAATTCATGGCCAGCGACTCCTGCTCCGCCTGCTGCTTGGTTTCAATCGAAACCTTCAGCGTGTGCGGGAGCTGTATGTCGCGCAAAAGTATGCTCTCAACCACGATGCCGCGCGGCTCCAGCGTGGCCTTCAAACTCGACTTGATTTCGTCTTCCACTTGTTTGCGCGAGCTTGAATACAACGTGTTGGCGGAATGTCCGGCGGTGGTGTCACGAATAATGGACCGCAGATTGGGGTCAATGATCGTGCGGGCGTAGTCCGGACCCAGCTTGCTGTAAACGTCGGCTGCGTGGCTCTGCTCCAGGTGATAAATGAGCGAGGTGTCAATCTCCAGGTTCAGGCCCTCCATGGACGGCGTGGAGGTGTGTTCTTCCTGTGACTGCGTGCGCACGGAGAAAACATGGTTGACCTTGAATGGAGAAACAAGATGGGTACCGGCCGGCAGCGTTTCGCCCGTGACCCGTCCGAAATAAACCAGGACCCCGACATTTCCGGGGGGAACGTAAGCCAGGGCTGCCCACATAAGAATAAGCACCAGGACCAGACCTATGCCTATCAGGATAGGCACGGAAACTGACCTGGGGTTCGAGTTGATGATTCTGGGGTCAAAATGTGACATGCGGAATCTCCTTCTTTATGTTGTAGTTAGCCGGGATATTCGTTAACTGGGATTTCGTCAGCCGGGATCTCCCAGGCAGGGAATTTGCGTCCCCCGTGGGGGCGCGGCTTTTCATTTTTCTAGTGATTGCTTTATATCGGTTTGTAGAATAAAGCCACGGGACCATTGCGGCCAGGTAATATTCGCAGCGGGAACGCCCTAAGAAAAATCCACAGGGCAATTTTTTCAAGGGCAGGGAATTCCTACCCGCTTTTCCACTGAGCAGCTCTGCTAAATCCTTTATTTTCATTCGTTCGGTAATGGCACAGAGGATGCTATTACAGATACCAGACGAAGTGGCGCGCATCGGGGCGCTTTCGAATGGATCTAACGGCCAGAGATCCCTCGAAAGTGCCTCGTTGCATTTTGAGCGGCACTGCGGGCGTGAGCGAGGCAACGCCGAGCGGGAGCCCGCACGCGAAATCCTGAGCGACCCTGAGGCTTGCCGAAGGGGAGTCGAAGGATCTTTGCTTTGAGGCGTTTTGGCGGCGTGAGCGAGGCAACGGAGCGGGAGCTGCCAGCCGAAATCCTGAGCGACAATTCCTGCAATGCACAGAACTTCCAGTTACCTGCGTAACCTTGAGCGTCGCGCTTCCTGCCCTAAAATCAGCTCATCTGGGGAAGGAGTGCGGGATGAAACAAGAGTTCGCGTTGGATC
>JBGPZS010000134.1:0-9032 GCA_041493865.1 Terriglobia bacterium | reverse complement strand
GGTCCCGATCCTTCCACCCACGAATACTGCAACCTGGGCGGAATGATCGGAAACAACTCCTGCGGTGTGCATTCCATGATGGCCGGCCGCACCGTGGACAACGTGCTCGAACTCGATATCCTTACCTATGACGGCGAGCGCATGCGCCTGGGCCTTACCTCTGACGCAGAGTTGGAACAGATCATTCGCGAAGGCGGACGCCGCGGAGAGATTTACTCCCAACTCCGTAAGCTGCGCGACCAATACGCCGCTCTCATCCGCAGCCGTTATCCCGATATCCCGCGCCGTGTCTCCGGTTACAGCCTGGATGAACTTCTTCCCGAACACGGCTTCAACGTTGCCCGGTCGCTGGTGGGCGCGGAAGGCACGTGCGTGATCATCCTCGGCGCCAAGGTCCGCCTGGTTGACTGGCCGAAAAAGCGCACGACCCTGGTGCTTGGATATAAGGACATCTACGCCGCGGCCGACAACGTTCCGGAAGTCTGCAGGTTTACTCCCATTGGCCTCGAAGGCATGGACGACGTTCTCATTGAGAACATGAAGAAGAAAGGCCTCCATCCCAAAAGCATTTCCATGTTGCCGGAAGGCCGGGGCTGGTTGCTGTGCGAGTTCGGCGGCGAGACCAAGGAAGAATCCAACGCCAAGGCGCGCGCTCTCATGGAGCGGCTGAGCCAGCAGCCTGATCCGCCCAATATGAAGCTGTTCCTTGACGAGCAGGAAACGCTGATGGTGTGGAAGGCGCGCGAGTCGGGGCTGGGCGCCACTTCGCAAGTGCCGGGCGAACCCGAGGCGTGGGAAGGCTGGGAAGATGCGGCCGTAGCCCCGGAACAGTTGGGCGAGTATCTGCGCGGACTGCATCGGCTGCTGGCAAAGTACCGCTATCACTGTGCGCTCTATGGACACTTTGGCCAGGCCTGTGTGCACATGCGCATCAACTTTGATCTGCTGACGGAATCGGGCATCAAAAATTTCCGTGCCTTTGTCGAGGAAGCCGCGGACTTCGTGGTCCAGCTTGGCGGCTCCCTTTCCGGCGAGCACGGTGACGGCCAGGCGCGCGGCGAACTCCTCGTAAAAATGTTCGGCCCGGAATTAATGGAGGCATTTCGCGAGTTCAAGAGCATATGGGACCCCGATTGGAAGATGAACCCGGGCAAGAAGATTGACGCCAATCCGCTCGACGAAAACTTGCGTCTGGGCGTGACCTACCGTCCTGCGCCGGTCAAAACCTATTTTTCGTTTCCCGAGGAGCATGGCCACTTCCCGGAGACCACGCTGCGTTGCGTCGGCGTAAGCAAGTGCCGCAAGGATGACGGCGGAACCATGTGCCCCAGCTACATGGTGACCAAGGAAGAGAAGCACTCCACCCGTGGCCGCGCGCGCCTGCTGTTTGAAATGCTGCGTGGCGAACCACTTGAGGGCGGATGGAAGAATGAATACGTCAAAGAAGCGCTGGATCTCTGCCTGGCCTGCAAGGCCTGTAAGAGCGAATGTCCGGTCAACGTGGACATGGCCACCTACAAAGCGGAGTTCCTGGCGCACTATTATGAAGGCCGCTCCCGTCCACGTGCCGCCTATGCAATGGGGTTGATTCAGCGCTGGGCCGGGCTGGCGCGTCTGGCGCCGTGGCTGGTGAATTTCTTCGGCCGCGCGCCCGGAACTTCACACCTGATGAAGTTTTTCGGCGGCATCTCCCAGAAGCGCGGCGTTCCTGCATTCGCCCATGAGAGGTTTACAACCTGGTTCCGGGGCCGCCCGGTGCGCAATCAAGGCCGCCCGCAAGTCGTTCTCTGGCCGGACACGTTCACCAACAACTTCCATCCGGAGATTGGCAAGGCCGCGGTAGAAGTGCTGGAGCACGCGGGTTGTCAGGTCAGGATTCCTGATTCATCACTGTGCTGCGGGCGTCCGCTGTATGACTTTGGCATGCTGGACCAGGCTCGAGCAACGCTGGAGCGGACGCTAACTGCTCTGCGGAGCGATATCGAGGCGGGCACGCCCGTCATCGGCCTGGAACCAAGCTGCGTCTCCGTTTTTCGCGACGAGATGACCAACCTGCTTGGCAGAACTGAAACCGCGCAAAAACTCAGGTCCCAGACATGGCTGTTCAGCGAATTTCTCGTCAACCAGGCTGACTATCATCCGCCTCAGCTCAAACGCAAGGCGATCGTGCATGGCCATTGCCATCACAAGTCTGTTCTCAAGTTTGATTCTGAGTTTGAATTGCTGAAGCGCACGGGCCTCGACTTCCAGGTTCTCGACTCCGGCTGCTGCGGCATGGCAGGCTCCTTTGGTTTTGAAGAGGACAAGTATGACGTCTCAGTCAAGATCGGCGAACGCGTCTTGTTGCCGGCCGTGCGCAACGCCGCCGCTGACACGCTGATCATCACGGACGGCTTTAGTTGTTACCAGCAGATTGAAGGCCTGACCGGCCGCCGGGCACTGCACATTGCCGAGGTATTGCAGATGGCCATTCGCGAAGCTGACAAAACACCGGCAGCAGGTCATTCGTCGCCGACCTACGCTCTCTAGCTCGCCATCTCTAGCTCGGCTTCCGGTACTAGCGCGGGCACGCTGATCTGAAGTCTCTCTCCTAGTTTCAGGAAGAGTTCTCGCCACTTGCGCGAAGCCGGGTCCTGCTGCCCGGCAATCGCTGGGAACTCCTGTTTCAAGATGGCGTAGTAGATATTTTGCGCATGCCAGTAATTCACCGGGAATGGCATGGATGGAAATATTGTGGCCAGGATGTTGGCCCTTTCCAGAAGTTCGGGTTCGTGCGGTCTTTCCTGAAGGCGGCGCAACAGCCGGGTGAGGCTATTGCTGGCGGCAAATCCGATTCCAGCTGAGTCCACGGGCACACCCTCATGTTTGACCAGCTCCACAAGCATGGCGACGCGGACAAAATCCACCGGATCATTCTCAAAAGTGTGTTTCAGGTCGCTGTTGAGAACAAATTCGGCGGTGAAGCGCAGAACATCGGGGACCGGCTGGCCCATCTCTCTCAGGAAGCGCAGCAGCGAGCCGTGCTTTTCGTAAATCTTGTGATAACTCGTCTCCGCGTCCTGCAGCGTGCGGGAAAGAACAATGTCCAGGATCCTCTTCTGCTCGTCCTTGAAGAGAGATCTCAGGGAGTACTGCATCTCGCCGAAGAAGTCGTCGAGCAGGCGCAGAGCTTCCGCAAAATCGCCAGTGGAAAAAGCCGCCATGCTCTCCGTCGCCAGGCGAGTATGTTCTTCATGCTCGCTGATTTCGCGTACGCCGGCGTGCATGATCTGGTCGCCCAGATAGACGGCGGCAAAACCAAGGTCGCGCGATTCACGCGTAATGTGGGATGTAACGCGGGCCCGTCCCAGAGCCAGCTTGGCCGCGCCTGATTCGGCATGGCGATAATCGAGCGGCTGGATGGAATAACAGTACTGCGGGACTACATGGTCGCCATTAAACATTGAGCTGATGGCAAAATGCGCTCCCACTTTGCACAGGTCCACGAATGCTGGCCTGACAAACAGGTTATAGACGGAAGCGCCATCGCCGAACTCAGGCAGATTGCTCTTTGCCACGGCCAGCCGCTCAAGAAATTCCTGCTCCAGGTCCAGATTGCCGGACTCACGCGCCAGTTGGATCACGCGGCCGGCATATTGCAGCACCTGCACGGTTTCAATTCCGCTCAGCTCGTCAAAGAACCAGCCGCAACTGGTGTACATGAGCATGGCGTGGCGCTCCATTTCCAAAAGCTTGAGTGCGGTCGTGATCTCTCCCGGCTGGAGCTCTTGCCGTGAGTGTTTTTCAAAAAAACGCCAGAGCGATTCCGGTGAGCGGTCCAGGATCACGTTAATGTAGTCATCGCGCGCGGCCCAGGGATCGCGCAGCAGGTCCGCGGCCTGGTGTTCGAAAAGTGCGGACGTGCGGTCCCGCAGGTGGTCAAGCGCGGCACGCAGCGGTCCGCGCCATGATTGGTCCCAGCCCGGCCGGCCGGAGTTACAGCCGCAATCGCTGCGCCATCGCTCCACTCCGTGCGCGCAACTCCAGGAAGTGTTCTCGATGATTTGCACTTCATGCGTAGGCGGAAATTTTTCCAGGAACTCGCCGTAATTCGTCAGCCGGACCGCCGGATCGGACTCAATGCGGTCCAGCGCGTACGCCAGCGCCATGTCGCCGTGTTTGTGATGGTGGCCATAGGTCTCTCCGTCAGTGGCGATGTGCACCAGTTGAGGCCAGTCCCGCCTGTCAGAAAAGCCGTTCTTCAGCCGCGAAGCAAACTCTTCTCCGCTGTGGAGGAGTTGCTCAAAAGCGACGGCCCGGGAAATGGGGCCGTCATAAAAAAAGAGGTTCATGGTCTTGCCGGAAGGCAGCCTTGCCAGATAAGCGCGCGTGGGATCAATGCGCCCGCCACTCACGTCTTTCCAGCTGCGTCCGCCAAGCGCGCGCACTCTGCCGGCCTGATGCGGAGCAAGGACCGTGAATCGGATGCCTTGAGCGGCCAGGGTCTCAAGCGTTGGCACATCGGCTGCGGTTTCCGGCAGCCACATGCCTTCCGGCGCCCGTCCAAAGCGGTGTTCAAAATCGCGAATGCCCCAGATCGTCTGCGTACGCTGGTCGCGGGAATTGGCCAGCGGCAGGATCATGTGGTTGTATGCCTGCGCCAGCGCTGAGCCGTGTCCGGAGAAGCGCTTCCGGCTTTCGCGGTCAGACGCAAGAATGCATTCGTAAGTCTGGGGAGATTTATCTTTCATCCAGGAGAGCAGGGTTGGACCGAAGTTGAAGCTGATGCGCCCGTAATTGTTGACGATCTGGCAAATGTAGCTCCGGTCGTCGAGAATGCGGGAAGCGCAGTTGGGCGCGTAGCACTCCGCCGTGATGCGCTCATTCCAGTCATGATAAGGATAGGCCGATTCCTGGCGCTCCACCGCCTCCAGCCAGGGGTTCTCCCGCGGCGGTTGATAAAAGTGAGCGTGGATGCAGATGCAACGTTCCATCAGAAAAGGCAACGGCCAGGCCTCAGCAAGAGAAGCACATCATTCCGACAGTTGGATGTGAATCAGGCCGCCTGTGGTGCCCGCCGGCCCTTGCCACCGGCTGAAAGACGTCGGGCAACGCTGCTGCACCAGAGTACATCTCCAGAGGAGCACGTCCCCGCCCGGATCGCCGCCGTAACCGGACCAGCTAGATGTGCCCGGAGGCCCCGTAATGCTCAAAGCCCTTCGTCCTTTTCCCCTTCTGTGGCGTGACTTTCTTCGGCCAGGTGAAAAACCTGGGTCCGGACGGCAGCGACACCGTGGTGTTTACCGACCCCATTCCCAGCAGCCTCGGCTTCCGGATAATTTTCACAACCTTGGCATCGTTCTGCTCCAGGCCAACCAACAATTCCGCCGCAGTCAGCGTGCATGTGACGTAGCGCGCGCAGGCCGGCTGCATTTGACGAGAGGAGAGAGCGATGATCGGCGGTATTGTTTTCAACAAAAAATTCGGCCAGAGTGCAAAATCAATGCACTCAAGCGCCGCAGACGACGTTACTCACAATATTTTTTTCAATTTCATCCACCAACAGTAGCTGAATCCGTCGCACTTGTTTATAATCATCAGTTTTCGTGAGTGATTTCGGTCGCTGACGAATTCCTGGGGGACTGCCGGATCGCGTCGCAGTAATCAGCGCGACGGTTTTCACAGGAAGAATTTTCAATCAATGGCACAGATCTTTCACCGTAGTGCAAATACACTGGCTCGCGCCAGCATTCTCGGCGTAGTACTTCTGCTCTCGGCGGTAGGCGCGGCGCTCATGGAATTTCAGCGGTCGCCTTATGTGACCGCGCAGCATATTGCACCGGAACAGCCGGTCCCTTTCAGCCATCAGCATCACGCCGCCGGCCTGGGGCTGGATTGCCGCTACTGCCACACATCTGTTGAGGAATCAAGCTTTGCCGGCATTCCTCCCACCAAGACTTGCATGAACTGCCATGCGCAGATTTGGACGAACGCCCCAATGCTTGCGCCCGTCCGTTTCAGTTTTTATAGCGGCCAGTCATTGCAATGGACGCGCGTGCACGATCTGCCGGATTTTGTTTACTTCAACCACAGCATCCACGTAGCCAAAGGCGTTGGCTGTTACAGCTGTCATGGCCAGGTGGATGCAATGCCGCTGATGTATGCGGAAAACACCCTGCAGATGGAGTGGTGCTTGAACTGCCACCGCGAGCCGGAAAAATTCCTCCGTCCCAAGGAGCAGGTGTTCAACATGCAGTACCAGCAGCCGAGCAGCGAACACCTGGTTACAGTTGACGGGAAAGGCTATACCAGCCAGTTTGAGCTGGGCAAAGCACTACGGCAAAAATATCACCTGCGTACTACGCAGGACATAACCAGTTGCTCCACCTGCCACCGATAGGGTGGAAACAATATGGAAACGAATGTCTAACAAAAGCGATTCAAGTCCCAACCTGATTTCCGCGAGCCAGATCAAGCCGGCCAGCCTGGAGCTGGAAGCCGTGCGTAAGAAACTTGCGGAAGCCAAAGGGCCAAAGTACTGGCGGACCCTGGAAGAGCTCGCGGACCAGAAGGCGTTTGGTGAACTGCTGGAGCGTGAATTCCCGCGCCAGGCGTCAGAGTGGGTCGACCCGGTTACGCGTCGCGGCTTTCTAAAGCTGGCGGGCGCGTCCATGGCGCTGGCGGGATTGGCCGGTTGCACCCGGCAGCCGCTGGAGCAGATTCTGCCCTACGTTCGCCAGCCGGAGCACTTCATTCCCGGACGGCCAATTTTCTACGCTACAGCCATGCCGTTCCACGGCCACGCTCTCCCTCTCCTGGTGGAGACACACGAGTTTCGTCCCACCAAGATCGAAGGCAATCCGCAGCATGAGGCCAGCAAAGGCGCCACAGACCTGTTCGCGCAGGCGTCAGTACTCGATCTTTACGATCCTGACCGCTCCACCACAGTGACCCACATGGGTGAACTGAAGACATGGGGCGACTTTGTTCTGGCGCTGCACGCTGAGGTCCTGGCGCGCAAAGCTCTGCAGGGCGCCGGGCTGCGCTTCCTCACCGGCGCCGTCAGCTCGCCAACGCTGGGCGCGCAGATGAAAGCGGTGCAGCAGCTCTTCCCGCAGTCCAGATGGCATCGCTGGGACCCGGTCAACCGCGACAATGCGCGTGCTGGATCCAAAATGGCGTTCGGCGGATATTACGATCCCATCTACAAGTTTGAATCGGCTGCGGTTGTGGTCTCGCTCGATGCCGATTTTCTCTCTGGCTCTTGGTTCCCGGGTTTTGTGCGCTATGCCCGCGACTTCATGCGTGGCCGCAAGCTGGACAAGGGCGAAGAGATGAACCGGCTCTATGTGGCGGAGAGTTCACCCACCACGACCGGCGCCAAGGCCGACCATCACCTGGTGCTGCGTCCGTCTGAGGTGGAGAACGTTGCGCGCGCTCTGGCAGCAAAGGTTGGCGTGGCTGCGACAGCGGGCCATCTCAGCGGCGGCCAGCAGAAGTGGATCGATGCAGTTGCCGCCGATCTGATGGAGCACAAAGGCAAGTGCCTGGTTGTTCCCGGAGAATTCCAGTCGCCGGCGGTACAGGCCCTGGCCCACGCCATGAATGGCGCCCTGGGGAATATCGGCCAGACCGTTACGTACATTGATCCGGTTGAAGTGGATGCGGTGGAGCACGGGCAATCCATCCGCGAACTGGTTGCCGATATGAATGCCGGCAAAGTGGAGACGCTGGTGATCGTCGGCGGCAACCCGGTGTACAACGCGCCCGTCGACCTGGAGTTTGCCAGTGCGCTGGACAAAGTCAAGCTGCGCATCCAGCTTGCACTCTACAAGAACGAAACCACGGGTTACATGCACTGGCATGTTCCGGACACCCACTATCTTGAAGCCTGGAGTGACGCCCGCTCCTATGACGGCACTGCCACCATCATGCAGCCCATGATCATGCCGCTGTATGACGGCAAAAGCGCGCATGAACTGCTGGCCCTTTTCACTGACCAGGCGGGCACGTCTTCGCATGACGTAGTGCAGACCTACTGGAAGTCACAGCACCCGACGGTCGATTTTGAAGTGTGGTGGCGGACCTCCGTGCACGATGGCTTAGTGAATGGCAGCGCCTCTCCCGCACGGCAGGTCACGCCGAAGTCCGCAGCATTGCCGCCGGCGACTGCTTCTGATCCCAACGCGATCGAAGTGTCATTCCGCCCGGACCCGACAATCTACGACGGCAGTTTCATCAACAATGCCTGGCTGCAGGAGACGCCCAAACCGCTGAGCCGCAACACATGGGACAACGTGGCCATGATCAGTCCCGCCATGGCGAAAGCCTGGGGGCTGTATCTGCTGGATGACGAGCGGGACCATCAGTCTGACGCACAACGCATTCTTGAAGTCGAATTTCAGGGCAGGAAAGTAGAAGTTCCGTACTGGCCGCAGCCCGGCCACCCCGATAACGCGATCACGCTCTTTTTGGGTTACGACCAGAAAAAAGCGGGACGCGTGGGCACAGGCACCGGTTACGACGCTTACAAGGTGCGTCCGAGTGGAGCGCAGTACATTGGCGCTGGAGCAAGAATTAGCGTCACGAACAGGTATTGGAGTCTTGCCGTAACCCAGGGCCATTTCAATATGGACGATCGCGAGCCGGTGAAGGTGGCGACCCTGGAAGAGTTCCTCAAGAACAAAAATTTCGCGCACGAACATCCGGATGAAGAGCCGAAGGACACGCAGGAGAGGCCGGAGTCTTTGTATCCGGATTTTCGAGACAAGGGTTGGTACAAGGAATATGCCTGGGGCATGTCCATCGACCTTAATTCGTGCGTCGGTTGCCAGGCGTGCGCGGTGGCTTGCCAGTCAGAGAACAACATTGCCGTGGTCGGCAAAGAGCAAGTGCAGCGCGGCCGCGAAATGCAATGGATCCGCATTGACACGTACTATGAGGGCCATGACGCGGCCAATCCCAGCGTTTACTTCCAGCCGGTGCCGTGCATGCAGTGTGAGAATGCGCCGTGCGAGCCGGTTTGCCCGGTGGGCGCTACCGTGCACAGTACC
>JBGPZS010000080.1:0-11234 GCA_041493865.1 Terriglobia bacterium | reverse complement strand
GGACCCTGACGGCCAGGTGACGGCTTTCCTCGGCGCGAAGGGCGTGGTGGAGCTTGAGTTGGTTTCAAGCGGCGAGAAATGGGGCCGCGGCCCCAAGGCGGACATTCATTCCAGCAATAAGGCGCGGCTGGACTCACCTGCGTGGCACCTGGTGAAGGCCCTGAACACCCTGGTTTCGGCCGATGGCAACGATCCCGCGATTGCCGGTTTTGCCGACAAAGCGCGGCCGCTTTCGGCGCAGGAGAAAGCGCTGATTGCCGAGGCCGCCCGCCGGTTCGATGAAAAGACGCTCATGAAACAGATGGGCGTGGACCACTGGGTCCATGACGTGGGCTTTCAGGAGTCACTGGAACTGCTGGTGTCGCGGCCTACGGTGAATATTGAAGGCCTGGTGGGCGGTTACACCGGTCCGGGCGGAAAAACCATTCTGCCTCACCGCGCCGTGGCCAAGATTGACATGCGGCTGGTGCCGGACATGACCGCCGCGGACGCGCTGGCCGCGCTCAAAGCGCACCTGGCGAAAAACGGCTTTGCTGATATCGAAGTGAATATGACCGGCGGCTACGATCCCACCACAACCCCGGCCGACGCAGCGCTGGTCCGCGCCGAGCATGCGGTCTACAAGCGCGCCGGGATCGATCCGATCGTGATGCCGCGGCTGGCCGGTTCGTGGCCTGGCTATGTATTTACCGGCGATCCGCTGCGCCTGCCCGCCGGACACTTTGGTCTTGGCCACGGCAGCGGCGCGCACGCTCCGAACGAATACTACGTGATCGAATCCAGCAGCCCTAAGGTGCAAGGGATCGACGGCGCGGTAATGTCGTACGTGGAATATCTGTATGAGGTGGCGCGAACGGCATGACGCCAGGTTAAAAGCACGCCGGCTTCGGCCCATGCTCACGCTTTGAGTCGCAAATAAGTCTAAGCGCAAAGGAGGACGTATGAAGGACCTCATCCGTACAACGGTGTTGCTGGCAGGCGTTGTTGCCACGACCGCGATTGCCCAGTCGCCAAAGCCTGCGTCTGACGACAGAGCGCTGGTCGGCGACTGGCGGGGCGATTCCATCTGCGTTGTGCGCCCCAGCGCCTGTAACGATGAAAAGGCGCTCTACCACTTCAAGCAAATCGGCGGCCAGCCAAACCGTTTTTCCCTGCAGGCTGACAAAATCGTCAACGGCCAAGCCGAAGAGATGGGCACCATGGAGTGCAGCTATGCGCCGGAGAAACACGCCGTAACGTGCTCCACGCCCAGGCTTGCCCTGTATTTGACGCTGAAGGGCAATAGCCTGGATGGAACCATGAACCTTACTGACGGCACGCTGTGGCGCAACATCAGTTTGAAAAAAGATGGCGCCTGACAAGGCTGTGGATCAGCGCGAGCAGCAATAACGGCGTCCACTATCCTGTGTCGTAGCCAAAGAGCCGTTATGGCGGGACTGCAGGCCAGCTCCGGTTTCGCAAAGAGAGCGATTGGTTCGCTGTGCTACCATTTTCGCTTATGAAGGGAAATGCAAAAGTACTACTCGAATTGAATGAAGCGCTGCGGGAAGAGTTGACGGCGATCAATCAATATTTCCTGCATGCAGAGATGTGCGAAAACTGGGGATATGACAGGCTTGCCGAATACATCAAGAAGCAGTCCATCGGGGAGATGAAGCACGCGGAGGCGCTCATCGAAAGAATTCTGTTTCTTGACGGCACGCCCTCAATGCTGCCGATGGAACTAAAGGTCGGCGCTAACGTGAAGGAAATGATTGAAAGTGACCTGGCGCTTGAGATCGCGGCTGTCAAACAGTACAACGCCGCCGTACAGATTGCCACGGAACAGAAAGACAACGGAACGCGCGATCTGCTGGTGACACTGCTGAAAGACGAGGAAGACCACGTGGACTGGCTGGAAGCCCAGGTGCACCAGATCAAAGAGCTGGGATATGAGCGCTATCTTACCCAGCAAATGGGCGACCAGGAAGAAGAGTGATCGATAGGGCCGTCGCGGGACGAGAGATCGCCCCGTGCGAAAGTCATATCGCACGGTGGGCTGTGATCTCTCCGAAAACGCTCTTCCTGTTTCGCCTGCGCTTACTGTACCGTCAGATTTACCGTGCTGGTTGCCGCGGCGCCGCCGCTGGCGCTGCTGGCCGTGACGGTGATGGCAAAAGTCCCGGCAGGTGTGCCGCCGCCTGTGCTGCCTGTGGTCTTGTTATCGCTGCCGCAACCGGCCAGCACCAGGAAAGCCATTCCGGCCAGCGCGGTTGCCAGTCGCAACCTGCGGTTCTTGGTTCGCGTCAGGGCAAGCAGCAGCCCCGCAAGGCCCATCAGCGCGAGCAGCACCGTAAACTGCGGCGGTATTGCCAGCGGCCCCGGAGGCAGAACTGCCGTTGATCGCGCAGTAGTGGAGATGGTCAGAGTGACCGGAGTTGCGCCTGTGGCGCTCACCGACGCGGGATTGAACCCGCAAGTGGCAGCGCTGGGCAAGCCGCTACAGGCGAAAGTAATGGCGCCCAGTCCGCCAGCGTAATTCACGTTTAAGGTCGTAGAGGCAGTGCTGCCGGCGGCAGCCTGCACGTTGGCGGTTGGCACGGTCATCTGCAGCACGGCATCGATTTGCGTGGGATCGCTGGCCGTGTCGTTTGCTGTGTTGGACTCGCCTCCGCCGGAAACTGTGGCCGTGTTCGTCACCGTCGATCCTGCATTGTTGCCGACATTCACTGTAATGATGATCGGTTCAAAACTTGTTCCTGCAAACAGCGTATCCCCGCGCGTGCAACCCAGAGGTGAGAGCGTGCAAATCCAGTTTGCTCCGTCGATCGCCGTGGCGGTGAGCCCCGCAGGCAGAGTGTCAGTGACGGTAATCAGCGCTATGGTATCCGCCCCGCCAGAGTTGCTGACAGTCAGCGTGTAGGTGGCGCCCGTCTGGGGACGAGTGAAATTCCCGCTATGCGTGCTGGTAATGGTCAGATCAGACGTTACTACTGTTACGGTCGCTGTTGCCGTGCCGCCAGTCCCTCCCTCGTTTGAGGTCACAGGATCGGTGGTGTTGACCTGGTCTCCAGTCGCGATCGCCAGAACGTCAATCGAGAACGTGCAACTGCTGCCGGCGAGGATTGTAGCTCCAACCAGGTTGATGCTGGTGACGGCTGGTGTGATCACGCCAGGGTCACAAGTGCCCGTAAGGCTGTCCGGGTTGGCGATGATCAAGCCGGCAGGCAACGTGTCATTAAAACTAACGCCGGTCAGATCAACGGCGCCGTTGGGGTTGGTAATGGTGAACGTAAGAGTCGTGCTCAAATTCAGTCCAACCGTGGCCGAGCTGAATGATTTGACGATGGTAGGCGGCGCGACGACCACAGCAAATCCGGAACCTGCGAACATCATCAGGCAGAGGCAGAAAATAAATTGCTTTATACGGATGACTGGCATGATTGCTTACTCACCTTTGCTGAGAATTGTCCTGGACTGCGTAGTTGGAGGGCGCTTGAAACAGTGTTGGATCGGGTTCACCCGGCACAATGTTGGTAAGCCTGGTGGTCCTGGTGACCGATTGGGAAACTTGAGTCGTGGACAGCAGTTCGATCTTTAATTCCGGAGAAAACCACGATTCCGTTATCGTATTTTGCGCTTTGTCTTGCGTGGCTCCTGCCTGGCTTGCACGTGTGTGGCGGCTGCCGGTGACGCTGAAGCCCTCAATCACCATGGCGCCAAGATCTTGTGTCTCCGCCGCGGCGCGGGGATCATTGGCATGGGCCGCAACGGCAAGCTTCATCCTTGCTGGCACAGCCGGCGCCGCCGGCAGATGAAAAATCTCGGCGGTCTTTGTTTGCAGATCAAGAACAATGCTCACCTGCTGTACCGGATCGACGATCGTCACGTAGCGTTTTGGTTCAACCCCGGCCACGGAGCTTTCCAGTTCGGTTTCCGATCGCGTGCGTCCCAGGGAGTCGCGGAACATCTTGCCATGCGTCTCGTGACGTGCAGGCGTGCCGTCAGCCAGTACCTGGATTGACTCCTTCACTACGCCGGCCGAAAATGGCGCGCCGGCTATGGAGCGCAAGTTGATTCCGCCTGACAGTGTGCTCGACGTGCTGGTTTTACCGCCAGTTATCCCGCCGCTCTGAGCGATGGAAATTGTGGTCAAGAGAAGCAAGTTGAAAAAAATAAAGACGCACGAGCGGGCAATTTTCATGATTTCTCCCGGAGAATGGATGCATTCTACTTCGGAACCGCGCAGGCAAGTGAGAGGGAAAGACCTTATCTTTGTTGCTTCAGGCGGTTCTCAAACAAATAAAAATCCCCCGCTGTTTTCAACGGGGGATTGAAATCTCGTAATCAAGCTTGAGCCGCTATGCGCGACCCACGCCAATGTACTCGAAGCCCAGAGCTTTCATGCGCGGGCCATCGAGCAAATTCTTTGTATCTACAACCACAGGGTTGCGGATGATGCGGCGGATGCGGTCGAAATCAAGCGTGCGGAATTCCGGCCAGCCGGTGCCGAGCACCAGCGCGTCCGCGCCTTCTGCCACCGAGTAAGCTGAGTCGCAATAGCGGACGTTGCCCGTGAGCTCCTGCTGCGCGTCCGGCATGGCGATAGGATCATAGGCCTTTACGTGCGCGCCGCTTTCCATCAACCGGCGGGCCAGACGGATGGAGCCCGAGCTGACCACGGAGTTGGTGTTGGGTTTGAAGGCCAGGCCCAGCAGCCCGACCTGCTTACCATCGATCGTCTCCAGCGCGCCAGAGATTTTCTGCATGATGCGTCCGCAGAACTCCTGGTTCACTTCACGCGCCGCGGTCAGGATCTTCAGTGAAACGCCGGAACCGGCAGCCAGATTGGCCAGCGAGTCCATGTCCGATTCGGTAAAGCTGCCACCGAGAGAGCCTGGTTGCAGGCAGCGGGGAGCAATGCGTTTGTCCAGGCCTAGCGCCAGCGCCAGGTCAACGGCATCGGCACTGATGCGTTCGCACAAACTTGAGAGTTCATTAATGAAAGAAACTTTGGTTGCCAGGAACGCGGTAGAAGCTTCGCGCACCAGCTCCGCGGTCTGGTGCGTGGTCACAATCACCGGCACCCCGCGCATTACCAGCGGACGGTACAAAGCTTTCAGCGCGGTCACGGCCGCATTCGAACCCGTGCCCAGCACAATGCGGTCAGGCCAGTTGAAATCTTCCACCGCGCAGCCTTCAGAGAGGAACAGCGGATGGGACACCACCGTGATCTGGCGTCCGGAAGCCTTCAATCGTTCTTCAATCCGGTGCGCCGTGCCCACCGGTACAGGGGTCACCAGGACCAAAATCTGGCCGTGGTCGCAGTAATTAGCAATCTCCATGGAGATTGCTTCCATGTCACGGTTGGCATCTTCCGCCAGGTAAATGATCTCCGCGCGCTGCACCATTGATTGGAGATGGGTGGAATACATGAGCCTGCCGGAGCGAACGCCGCGGCGGACAATGTCACTTAAATTCTTTTCATGAAAGGGCAGAATGCCGCTTGCCAGCAACGTGGTATTGACTGAATCACTGCCGTACGCCGTTACGGGAACGCCAAAATCGGCAAGACATGCAGCCACAACAGTCCCCAGATATCCACAACCATAGACCCCGATCTGCATAAACACTCCTGGAGAAAACTAGAGCACCGGCGACTCGGGGGAGTGAGGGTTCGCCAACTGATCTTTTTGAATTTTTCTGTTGACCTACTGACTTACTCGGGCAGGTGTGATTAGAAGCTTTTACTTAGTACATACGCAAGCGGGAATTAGGACATGTACCAAGTATAAAGTGCATGCACGTTCGATGTTTAAAGGGTTTGCTCGTCACCCCGACCCCATTTTGCTGCAAAAAATGCTGGCGTCCCACTTGAGGTGCGAGTGTGCAGAGTTATGCAACCACCGAGCTCAGTCGACCTTGATTTCGATCTTGTTGCCGTCAGGATCGCGCACCCACGTGGAGAGACCCTTGCCCTTGGAACCGCTGTTGACCTCGGCTGGCGAGGGATCCATTCCCTTGCGTTTGAATGTGGCGATAACGTCGTAAATGCTTGATCCAGTGGCAGATAGGCAGATGTGTTCTTCGCTCAGGTTGGCCGGGGGCGCGGGATTGGTGGGCGAGGCCTCAAACAGGTCGATCAGGGACTCCCCGGCACGAAGCGTCACCACACTGTATCCGGCCTTGGCTTTCCCTTCATGCTCCAGGGCCAGCCCCAGGCTGTCAATGTAGAAGCTTTTCATCGCCGAAAGCTTCCGGGTTACCAGCGCAATGTGGTCAACGCCTTTGTAAACGAACACGTTTAATCCTGTCGCTTTGCTCCAAACCGCTCGGGAGATTTTCTCCCCTTGAATTCTTCCGCTCTCACTGCCAGCGGCTCAGCGCGTAAGCCGACCTCCCACCCATCACGCGAAAACCGCGCGTGCCAGGGACCCCGGCCTCGCCGCTTTGACTTCGATTCTGTAGCTTCGCCCCAAACTGCTCAAGGTTTTTCTTGTGACGTACCCTTCTTAGCACTGCGCCGGGTGGCTTAGCGCGTGACCGGCTTTACAACTCTGTTTTATCCCAATTGCTCTTCTCCGCGCCTCCGCAGGTGAAAAAACGCGGCTACTTCGCCTGCGCCAGAATCTTCTGAATCAACTGCGGGTCCTCCGGCAGCAGGCCGGCCTTCGGCAGACGCGGCGTCAGATCGGCCCAGTTGCGGTCCATGGCGAAGACTTTCTTGAACAGCGGCAGGCTGTCATCCACGCGGCCCATGTTGGCCAGCGCCACGGCGTGCCAGTAAATCATCTCGGCGTTATCGGGAACAAGCTGTTCCGCCGCGCCATATTCGCGTAGTGCGCCAGGATTGTCATGCAGTTCCACGGCCTTGTCGCCGGCGTTCATGTGGTTGTAAGCGCGCTGCAAGGTCACCAGGCGGCGCAGTTCTTTGAGCGGCTCAGCGCTGTCGTCCACGCGCAGGTTGAAGAGGTAATCCTGCCACGGCTTGCCTGTACCTTTGGCGGGAACAATTACGATGGCCGCCGACTGCCTTCCCCGCACGTCACCACCTGCTGCCTGTGCTGCGTCCAGCGCGGCCAGCATGCGGTCTGCCATGTCACCCTTCGTGGATTCATACGCCTTCGACATGGCAGGCCAGATCCGGTCATTGCTCATCAAGTTGGCCTGGACGGCATAATTCTTGCCCGTCATCATTGAGCCGCCGGGCTGACCGCCGCACTGGATCGGCGTAGCGCCTCCGCTCGACGCTCCCGCAATGCCGCCCGCGGGCTGAATGTCTTTGGCGCCGGTGAAGGTCGCCACACGGCCTTGCGTATCCACCATCGCTACCTGGCGAACGTTGCATGCGTCGTCGGCTATCAGGAGTCCGTGCAGAGCATCGGGCGCGCTCTTGCCTGCGCGCATCAGGTTCAGCCCCAGCGGGCCATAGCTGCGATCAATGAAAGACTGCGTTGCTACAGCGCCTACACCGGCTTCCGCCCAGGGCACTTCACCGCCCACGGCAAACCAGTGCGATTGCACCGCCACGCCCATCTCTCCCGTCGCGGGATCAAAAGCAACGATAGAAAACGTGTGTACGGGACGAAGAGGCTTGTCTTGTGATACGGCAGGAATGGAGAAGGCGATTACTACCAAGGCGTATAAGATGGCGGCACAGCGGCGCATTACGATCTCCTGGCTTGAATTGATTAGGGAATTCTAATCTACTTGACGCAATTTGCTACAACATGCATTTTGTTGTTGTTATTACCGAGAATAGGAGGAGCTATGCTCCGGGGTAATTCCATCGACAATGCCATTCAGGTGGCCCTGAAGTTTGAAGAGCTGATCAACAGCCGCAACGCCGAGGCTGTCTCCGCCCATATGACCGCCGATGCTGAATTCATCGATTCGCTGGGCAATCGTATCCAGGGTGCGGAGAAGCTTCGCTCCGCCTGGGCAGGCTACTTCAAAATGGTCCCTGACTACTCCATTTCTCATTCGGAAATTTTTGCTGAGGGAAACACCATAGCGATGTTTGGCTCCGCGCAGGGAACATTCTCCAAAGACGGCGAGATTAAGAACGAAAATTCATGGCAAACTCCGGCCGCGTGGCGCGCGGTGGTCAAAGCCGGCAAGATTGCGGTCTGGCAGGTCTATGCTGACAACGAACCGGTCCGCGCGATCATGCGGAAGTATTCCTGAACCACCGCAGCGCCTACTGCGAGACAAACTGCACATTGATGAAGGCTTCGCGCTGCAATCGTCCATTGTTTGCCTTGACGTACGACGTGCGCTTCACCAGATCAAGAGCTGATTGGCTCAGGGCCGCGCTTGAATTTTCCACGAGCTCGGCATCCTGCACTTTGCCATCGGCGCCAATGAGGGCATGAACGATCACTGGCTGAATGATCGAGGCCCCGGGCGCAACACGGATGATTTGAGGGAAGCGCATGGTGTATGAAAGAATCGGCCCGGAGTTCCGCATTTCCGGAGTAGGAGTTAACACGTTCGCATTGTTAGGGTCAGCGTCGGCGATGCTTACAAGGTCCGCCTCCAGCACCGTCTTACCGCCTTCTACAATCGAGATCTTGTCGGCTAGCACGCGCCCATGAAAGTGGTGCGGGTTTGCGTAGTCATAAATCACGTAAATGCCGGGCGCATCAGAGAGGACCTGCAGCAGCCCGGTTTTGCTATCCACACAATATTCCCGTTCTATCCAACGGCGTCCGGGCGTGGGAGTTGCGTCAGCCGTCCCGCCGGAAGTCAGAATGCAGGTGACTTCGCTGCCTTTCCAGTGGGCCGTGGCGGTCCTGATCAAAGCGTCGGCCGCATTGAAACTAACGGGCCAGAACAGTGCATCGCGCAGCATGTGCACGCGCATGGGAATGAACTCTGTTGGCTTGTCATCCACCACTTCGCCGCGTATCGCAATTCGCGTGAGTTCAAAGTCTCCCAGCCGGGCGCTCCAGCGGAAGACATACGGTGCGATCCATGTTTCTTCCATCTCGCCGGAACCGGTATATTGCACATTCCCGCTGGCGGTGAAATTGATCTTCAGCGTATACGCCGGGCCGCCGGGAGTGCTGAGATCGCTATTCTGGCGGGCACGCTCCACCAGGTCCAGAGCGCGAGCGCGCTCTTGCGGAGTGTCCGGTACGCGCGTTGCGCCAGTTACAAGTTCAAGCGAATCGGAAGGTATAGGCGCAACCTGAGATTTATTCTGGCAAATGCCAGCAGTGGCGAGAAGAATAGGCGCTAAGAAGACAAAGTAAAGCCGTCGAATGGCAAGCATCTGGCACTCCTGACAAACCAGTCTTACGCTCCCCCATAGGTTGGCGACTATCGTAATCCTATCGAGCTTGGTACCGCAACAAGAGGATTGTTAAGGAATTGTTAAGAGGTCATTTGGTGCTGATTGCCGAAGGATGACTGCTTTTGTCGCTATGCCACTGCTGCAGGGAGCGCACATTCACCTCATTGCGCTGCAGGGCGGCGATACCCTCCGCTGCGGCCCAGGCCGCGGCCATGGTGGTGATGGTGGGAATGCGGTTCGTTACAGCGGCGCGCCGGATGGCCTTCTCGTCAAACCACGGCTCAGCGCCGTGAGGGGTATTCACCACAAGCTGCACGCGGTCGCCCTTGATCAGGTCCACCACGTTCGGACGGCCTTCTTTCACCTTGTACACGCGGTCCACGTTGAGCCCGGCCTTTTCCAGACGGTCGGCCGTGCCGTGTGTGGCCACGATGCTGAAGCCCAGCTCAACAAAGCGCCGCGCCAGTTCGATTGATTCCTGCTTGTAGCGGTCAATCACGCTGATAAAGACCGTGCCGCGCGTAGGCAGTGCCTGTCCCGCGGAAAGCTGCGCTTTGGCAAAGGCCTCGCCAAAGGTCTCGGCTGAGCCCATGACCTCGCCGGTGGATTTCATCTCCGGGCCGAGCACGGTGTCCACGCCGGGAAATTTGTTCCAGGGGAATACAGGCGACTTTACAAAATATCCCGCGCCCGTAGCCAGGTCAGAGCCCTGCTCGACATTGGCGGGAAGGAATTCGCGCAGCTTGCGCCCGGTCATGAGCAGGGCGGCAATTTTGGCCAGCGGCACGCCCGTGGCTTTTGAAACATATGGCACCGTGCGCGAGGCGCGCGGGTTGACCTCAATCACAAAAACCTTGTCATTTTGAACGGCGAATTGAACGTTCATCAGCCCGACGACTTTCAAGGCGCGGGCCAGCTTGAACGTGTATTCACGGATAGTATCCAGCACGGGCTTGCGCAGGCCAACGGAAGGCAGCACGCAGGAAGAATCGCCGGAATGTATTCCGGCCTCTTCGATATGTTGCATGATGCCGCCGATGACAACGTCTTCGCCGTCAGAGAGCGCGTCAACATCAACTTCAATCGCGTCTTCCAGAAAATGATCGACCAGCACCGGCCGCCGCTGCGAATACTCGACCGCTTCTTTCATGTAGCGGACCACACTTTCATCGTCATAGGCGATCACCATGGCGCGTCCACCCAGAACGTACGAGGGCCGCACCAGCACCGGGTATCCGGCTTTGCGCGCTCCGGCTACGGCTTCTTCAACACTGGTTGCGATGGCTCCCGGCGGCTGCGGAATATCGAGCTCTTCCAGCAGCTTGCCGAAGCGCTTGCGGTCTTCCGCCAGGTCAATCGATTCCGGCGAGGTGCCGATGATGGTGACGCCGGCGCCTCGGAGCGGCAGCGCCAGGTTCAACGGCGTCTGCCCGCCGAACTGCACAATCACTCCGACCGGAGCGCCGCCCTGCGATTCATGCTGGTAAACGGAGATTACGTCTTCAAACGTCAGCGGCTCAAAGTAGAGGCGATCACTGGTGTCATAGTCGGTGGAAACGGTTTCCGGGTTGCAGTTGACCATGATGGTCTCATAGCCATCGTCGCGCAATGCGAACGCCGCGTGGCAGCAGCAATAATCGAACTCAATTCCCTGCCCTATGCGGTTGGGCCCGCTGCCCAGAATCATGATCTTCTTTTTCGCCGTGGGCGGCGCCTCGTCCTCTTCTTCATAGGTCGAGTAGAAATAGGGCGTGTAACTTTCAAACTCGGCGGCGCAGGTATCAACCAGTTTGTAGACCGGTACCACCCCCAGCTCTTCACGCATGCGGCGCACCGTCTGCACACCCGTTTTGGTCGAGAGGGCAATCCGCTCATCCGAGATGCCCAGCCGCTTGGCCCGGCGCTACAGTTGCTTCGTCAGCGGCGCTGGTGACTGCTGAAGTTGCTCTGCCTCAGT
>JBGPZS010000278.1:0-5551 GCA_041493865.1 Terriglobia bacterium | reverse complement strand
CGTAAATAATCGATTGAAATCGAACGGACGTTTTGACCGAGGTTTCGCATCGGCGGAATTCGTGTATCTTCCGCCTTCTCGTACTTAAAGGTGCTCTCTTTTGAATTCAGACTGCTGGTCCTCCTGGAAAAGAGGAATTCATGAAGCAGACAGCCACTGTTGAACTTGCAGGCGGCAAAACCCTCCAGATTGAAACCGGACATTTAGCAAAACAGGCCCAGGGTTCCGCAATTGTGCGCCAGGGAGATAACATTGTTCTGGGTACGGCATGCGCCTCGCCCGATCCCCGCGAAGGCATAGATTTTTTCCCCCTTACCGTTGACTATCGCGAATACACATACGCCGGCGGACGCTTTCCCGGCGGCTTTATCAAACGCGAAGGCCGGCCCAGCGAACGCGAAGTCCTGACCTGCCGCCAGATTGACCGCCCCATCCGCCCGCTGTTTCCTGAAGGCTTCCGCAATGAGACACAGGTGATTGCCCTGGTGCTCTCCGCCGACACCGAAAACGACCCTGACGTTCTGGCCATCAACGCCGCTTCCGCCGCGCTGACCTTTTCTGAGATCCCGTTTCACGGTCCTGTGGGCGCGGTTCGCGTGGGTCTGGTCAATGACCAGATGATCGTGAACCCGACCTACGAAGAAATGCGTGACAGCCTGCTGAATATCATGGTTGTCGGGACCGCCGAAGGCATTGCGATGGTGGAGTCCGGCGCGAAGGAAGTTTCAGAAGAGCAGGTGTTGAACGCGATTGAGTTCGCGCACGACCAGATCAAGAAAATCTGCGCGGCCATCAGCGACCTGGCCAGCAAGAACGGCCAGAAGAAGCTGGAGATCAAGGCGCCTGAGGTTGACGAAGCGTACTACAACCAACTCAAGGCCAAAGTGGGCGCGCAACTAATGGACGCGCTGGACACGGCGAAGTATCCCAAGCACGAAAGCTACGGAAAAGTCCGCGAGATCAAGAAGGCGCTGAAAGCCGAACTGCCGGAAGATGACAAAGAAGCCGCCGCCAAGCTCTCGCATTACTACGAACTGCTGCGCGAACGCATCTTCCGCGAGCAGGTAACCAAAGATCGCAAGCGCCCGGATTCCCGCGCTTTCGACGAGATCCGCAATATCTCGATCGAAGTGGGCGTGCTGCCACGCACGCACGGTTCCGCGGTCTTCACACGCGGCGAAACCCAGGCGCTGGTCACCACCACGCTGGGTACGCCGGACGACATGCAGCGCATTGAGCGGTTTGAAGGCGAGACCAAGAAACGCTTCATGCTGCATTACAATTTTCCGCCATTTTCCGTGGGCGAAGTGGGCCGCATGACCGGCGTTGGTCGGCGCGAAATCGGCCACGGCGCATTGGCGGAGCGCGCAATCTCCGCAGTGTTGCCTCCGGTAGAGAGCTGGCCTTATGCCATCCGCGTGGTTTCCGACATTCTGGAATCCAACGGATCATCTTCCATGGCATCAATCTGCGGCGCGTCGCTTTCATTGATGGATGCAGGCGTTCCGCTGACGTCGTCGGTTGCGGGCGTTGCCATGGGTCTGGTGAAAGAAGAAGACTCCTACGCGATCCTGACTGACATTGCCGGCGCTGAAGACCATTATGGCGACATGGATTTCAAAGTCGCGGGAACACGCAAGGGAATTACCGCGCTGCAAATGGACATCAAAGTGATGGGCATCACCTCAAAGATTATGCATGAGGCGATGGAGCAGGCGCGCCGCGGACGTTTGTACATCCTGGACAAGATGGAAGGCGTGCTTACCGGCGGACGCGAGAATATTTCAACCTTCGCACCGCGTATTTACACCTTGCAGATTCCGGTGGACAAGATCCGCGATCTGATCGGACCGGGCGGAAAGATGATCCGCAGCATCATTGACCAGACCGGAGTAAAGATCGACGTTGACGATACCGGCAAGGTCAATGTGGCGTCCAATGACGGACCGTCCGCGCAAAAAGCCATCCAGATGATCAATGACCTCACGGCAGTGCCTGAAGTCGGCAAGACTTACCTGGGCAAAGTTGTGCGGCTGGCTGAGTTTGGCGCGTTCGTCGAAATCATTCCTGGAACTGACGGCCTGCTTCACATCAGCGAGATCGCCGAACATCGCGTGAAAGAAGTCAAAGACGAACTCAAAGAAGGCGACCAGGTGCTGGTCAAGGTCCTGGGCATTGAAGGCAACAGAATTAAGCTATCACGCAAGGCGATCCTGCGTGAGCAGCGCGCAAAAATGGCGCCGCATACGCCACGGCCTGAGGGCGAAGGCGCTCCAGCAGGCGATGGCCCAGTCGGCGAGGGCGCTGAAGGCGGCGGCCAGCCACGCGCGGAGGGCGAAGAGACTATCACGTTTGAAGGTGGGGGAGATTTCGCTGACGACGATACCGAACCCAATTTCAATCGCGAAGACGCAAACCGTGAAACTGTCGCAGCCGGCACACCGCGTCCGGACCGCCCACGCGGGGGCGACCGTCCGCATGGCGGCGGAAGTGGAGATCGGGGCGGGCGCGGCGGAAGGCATCGTCGCGGCGGTAGCGGCGGCGGACGCGGCCCGCGCGGCGGAGGCGGTGATCGTGGCCCACGCGGTGGTGGCGGTGGAGATCGCGGCAACCGCTAGATTAGCGACAGCAGTATCTCAGGAGACGCAGCCAGGTGCTGCGTCTCTTTTTGTGCTGTAACGTTCGCCTGCCGCCCTATGCAGTTGTCAAAAATCGAATCGGCCAGGCGATGGCTTTAACCATCAACTGGCCGACTTACTGGAAGCTCTTAACGGTCAAATTCCCTTTACGCCGCGGTTCCTGCTCCGTGACACTTCTTGTATTTCTTGCCAGAGCCGCAGGGGCACGGATCATTGCGCCCGACTTTGGCTGCGCCGCGCACCACTTGTTGTGGTGTAGTATTGCCGTTCGATCCCGCCATGCGCGCCTGTTCCAGTTCTTTTTTCTTCCGGCGCTGGAACTGTGCTTCCAGGTCGTCCATTGAGGTCGAAGCGCGCTTTCTTGGCGGAGGCAGCGCCTGCTGCTGGTCGCCGTTTTCGCCGGAAGCGGGGACTGTTTCCCGGGCTGCGGGCGCGTCCACAATCTGCATATGGAACAGGTAGCGTACTGCGTCCTGCTGCGAGCGCTCCATCATGTCCTCAAACATGTCAAACGATTCGCGCTTGTACTCCACCAGCGGATCGTGCTGGCCGTACCCGCGCAGCCCGATGCCTTCTTTCAAATGGTCCATGTTGAGCAGATGGTCTTTCCACTGCGTGTCCAGCACGCTCAGCATGATCATGCGTTCGTGATAGCGCATGGCATCGGCGCCAATCTGCTTCTCTTTGGCGTCGTACAGTTCCTTCAGTTTTTCGAAAATCTGGTCGCCCAGTTCCTGCCGGTTGAGCTGATTGGCGTCAATGCCTTGTTTCGCCATATCCAGGCCAAACTGCTCCACTAGATATTTGTTCAGCGCGTCAATGTCCCACTGGTCGGCGTGGACGTTACGCGGCGCAAAGCGGTCCAGAGCGTCCGCCACCATCCCGGCCACGTAGTCTTCCAGGACCAGCTCTTTCTGGTCGATCCCCGACAGCAGCTCTTTGCGCAGCCCGTAGACTGCCACGCGCTGCTTGTTCATCACGTCGTCATATTCCAGAACGTGTTTGCGCGACTCAAAATTCTGGGCTTCCACCGCTTTTTGCGCGACCTCAATGCGCCGCGAAATCAGCTTTGATTCAATCGGCACGCCTTCTTCCATGCCCAGGCGTTGCAACAGGGTTGAAACCCACGCCTTGGCGAAGATGCGCATGAGGTCGTCTTCCAGTGACAGGTAGAAGCGTGACGAACCGGGGTCGCCCTGGCGGCCGGCGCGTCCGCGAAGCTGGTTGTCAATGCGGCGCGCCTCGTGGCGTTCCGTGCCCAGAATGTGCAGGCCGCCTACCGAGACAACTTGTTCGTGCTCCGCGTCAGTTTCTTTTTTGTATTTGCCGTAAGCGTCGTTCCACTTGTCCGTCGGGCACTTGTACTCCTGCCCGTTGTAATAGAAAACGATGTTGTCGGACGTGTCCTGCTCCAGCGCTACCTCGCCGCCGGCAGCGCGCAACTGCTGCGCGATCCCCTTTTTCACCATCTCCTGGCGCGCCATGAACTCGGCATTGCCGCCCAGCAAAATGTCGGTGCCGCGGCCGGCCATGTTCGTCGCGATCGTTACCTGGTTCATGCGCCCGGCCTGGGCCACAATCTCGGCTTCTTTCTCGTGGAATTTGGCATTCAGCACCACGTGCTTCACGTTCTTCTTCTTCAGCAGGTCAGAGATCCGTTCTGATTTCTCAATCGACGTGGTGCCCACCAGCACCGGCCGTCCTTCCACGGCGATCTTCTGGATCTCGTCCGCCACCGCGTAATACTTTTCTTTCTCCGTGCGATAGACGATGTCCGCGTTCTCTTTGCGCAGCATCGGCTGGTTGGTGGGAATCACCACCACCAGCAGCTTGTAAATCTTGTCGAATTCCGCGGCTTCGGTTTCCGCCGTTCCGGTCATGCCGGCCAGCTTCTTGTACAGGCGGAAGTAATTCTGGAAAGTGATGGTCGCCAGCGTCTGTGTCTCGCGTTCGATCTTTACGCCTTCTTTGGCTTCAATCGCCTGGTGCAGGCCATCGGACCAGCGGCGTCCCGGCATCAACCGCCCGGTGAACTCGTCCACGATCAGGACTTCGCCTTCTTTCACCACGTATTCCACGTCCTTGCGATACATGGCATGCGCTTTTACGGCGGTCTCAACGTGGTGCTTCATCGCCCAGTTTTCCGGGTCGGCGATATTGTCGATCCCCAGCAGGCGCTCCGCTTTCTCCCAGCCCTGGTCGGTGATCATCGTGTTCTTGTGTTTCTCGTCGATTACAAAATCGCCGGTGTATTCCTTGGGCTCTCCCGGAGGCTTCTCAATCTCCTCGCCCTTTTCCAGGTGAGGCACCACGCGGTTGGCTTTATCGTATTTGTCGGTGGATTCGTCGCTCGCGCCGCTGATGATCAGCGGAGTACGCGCCTCGTCAATCAGGATGGAGTCCACCTCGTCCACGATGCCGTAGTTGTGCCCGCGCTGTACGCACTCGGCCAGGTCAAATTTCATGTTGTCGCGCAGGTAGTCGAAGCCGAATTCGTTGTTGGTGCCGTAGGTCACGTCGGCGGCATAAGCTTCGCGACGCTCATCGTCATCCAGCTCATGCACAATCACGCCCACGCTCAGGCCCAGGAAGCGGTAAAGCTTGCCCATCCACTCAGAGTCGCGCTTGGCCAGGTAATCGTTGACCGTAACCACGTGGACTCCGTCGCCGCTCAGCGCGTTCAGGTAGACCGGCAGCGTTGCCACCAGCGTTTTGCCTTCGCCGGTCTTCATCTCGGAGATCTTGCCCTGGTGCAGCACGATGCCGCCAATCAACTGCACGTCAAAATGCCGCATGTTCAGCGATCGCCGGCCGCCTTCGCGGGCCACGGCAAATGCTTCCGGTAGCACCTCTTCCAGGGCCTGGTTCCGTGCATCTATTCTGCGCTTGTTCAGCTCTTCCATCTGCGCGCG
>JBGPZS010000335.1:0-4901 GCA_041493865.1 Terriglobia bacterium | reverse complement strand
GCCGACCAGCATCTGCTGGAGAAGAAGCAGAAAGAGAACGAAGACAAAATTTCCGAATGGGGCCGGAAAGCGGAGATGGCCGTGGGGAAAAAGCAGGATGACCTTGCCCGCGCCGCCATTGAACGGTCTTTGTACTGCAAGCAGCTCTCAGAGAATTTCCGCCAGCAGGTGGGCGACCAGACGCTGCAGGTGGAGACGCTCAAAACCGCGCTCAACAAGCTGCAGCAAAAGCTGGAAGAAGCCCGCTCGCATTGCGACCTGCTGATCGCCCAGCATCGCCGCGCCCGCACGCTCGATAAAGCCGCTGACGCGCAGGCCGCCGTATCCGGCACGAACCACGGCGCCACGTATGACCGCATGCGCCACAAGGTGATGCGCCAGGAAGCCATTGGCCAGGCCAAGACCGAGCTGTTGTCGTCGGAAGCGGCCAGCGTGGAAGACCGCTTTGCCCAGATGGAAAAGGAAGACGAGATCAACCGCATTCTGAGCGAGCTGAAATCCAAGCGGGCGTAGCCGGGGTTGGCTCGTGGTATCGAGCCAGGCAACGATTGGTGTGCCTGGTAAGGGAGGGCAGAGCCATGTGGAACAGAGCAGGGCATCTGCCCGGGTGCGGATTTCTGGCGAATGCGATTCCCATGGCAGCGCAGAGGCTGTGCTATGAGTAACGACAAGCGTTCAAAGGCAGCGCTGTTCAAGACTCCGGTTGGCACGGCCATCGCTGCCTTGATTGGCTTGATTGCCGCTGCCTCCTGTTTGCTTGTATTTGCTTTAGATCTGTTGGTAATAGTGCCAATCGACATTGGCGCGCTGATAGTTTCCTTCGTGGTATGTGGCGTTGGAGCTGCGATCGGGCTCATCTTGATACGCAGCTTGGTTCCCCGGCGCGAACCCCAGTCGCTTTTTGCCGGACCAGGCGGCGTGTTTGTCCAACCCACGACGCGAACTGAAATCCCCGCTCAGGCAGGAGAGTGTTCGCGGTGTGCCTCAGAGGCTGCGATTGCGATTCCTGGTGAAGCGGACTTCACGAGAAGCCATGATAGGCGCCAACGGGTTTCCAGGTACAAGACGCCGGTGGGCGGCGGGGTTGTCGGTCTTATTGCCTTGATCGGAATGGGCATCGCATTGATGGGCTTCAATTTTCCCCGGCAATTTCTTTCTCTGTCGGTCCCCGGCGGCGGCGTTGTAGCGCTGTGTCTGTATTGGGCCCGCCGCCGGAGACAAAACTCAAGCAGCTCTATCGTCTAACTCCATGCAGCAAGCAGCGGCTTCTCGCGTACAATGTGCATTGAAAATGTGCATTGAAATCAAGCGAGCCGTAATTGCGACTGTTTGTTTTATTTTTATTGTCGCCATTCAGGCGCAGGCTGGGCCATCCCAGCGCGAGCAGCAGCTGTTTGACCTGGTCAATCGCGAGCGCGAGAAGGCCGGGTTGACCAAGCTTGAATGGAGTGACCGTCTGGCCAACGCCGCGCTGGACCACTCGCGGCAAATGGCCGAACATCAGGACCTTTCCCACCAGTTCGGCGGCGAACCGCCTTTGCAACAGCGTGTGGGAGCAACCGGTCTGCGTTTCAACTCGGTGGCGGAAAACGTGGCCGAAGCCCCGGATGTGGAGACCGCGCACAAAGGGCTCATGCAGTCGCCGGGCCACCGTGCGAATATTCTCCATCAGGATTACAACGCCATCGGCATTGCGATTGTCGAGCATGGCCACCAGCTTTTCATCACCCAGGACTTCGGGCATATGCTCGTTTCTTTCACGGAAAAACAATTTCGTGACGCCGTTGTGACCGGCTTCAATCAGGCGAGACGCGTCCGTGGCCTGCCGCCGGTGGATGTGATCATCGATCCGCGGCTCAGGAAGTCCGCCTGCGCCCAGGACCTGAACACTGACACGATAATCCAGGGGCTCCCCGGCGCAGCCAGCCTGCTGGTGTTTTCCCTGTCCGAGCCGGGTGCGCTGCCCGACGATCTGCGCAAGCTGGTGGCAGACAGGACCCTGGAGCGCATGAATATCGGCGTGTGCCTGCAAACCGGTGGCAAAACAGGATTCTCGAAGTTCTGGGTGGTAGCGGCGTTCTATCGATCCACGGGTTAGGCTGTGAATCATCTCAAGATTTCTTTTTGCCATAACCAAACTGACCCTACCGGCTTTCTCTTCACCGTATCAACAACTCTCAAGTAGAATCTTGTGATCGCCCGGATGACGCTCCTCTCTTATTGCGCTGCTGTTTTCTTTCTTGCGTTGGCGCCCGCGACGCAGCCGATGGCCGAATTGTCGGTCGCTGAAAAACAGATCTATGATCAGCTCAACCATGAAAGGGAGAAGACCGGGTTATCGGCCCTGGAATGGAACGACCAGGCAGCAAAAGCGGCGCGCGACCATGCCAGGGCCCTGTTGGAGAACCGGCGACTGTCACACCAGTTTCCCGGCGAGCCTTCGCTGGCGGAGCGCATCGGCGCTACCGGAGTGCGGTTTACACTGGCGGCGGAAAACCTGGCCCGCACGGACTACATTGAAGACGTCCATCTGGCCCTGATGGGCTCTCCCGGACACCGGGCCAACATTCTTAGTCCCAGGTATAACGCAGTCGGCATCGGCGTGGTCGAGCTGGAAGGCAAGATTTACGTGGCCCAGGATTTCATCTTCCTTGTCCCGATGTACTCTGAAGCGACGTTCAGCGCTGCCTTTGCAGAAACATTCAATCTGGCCCGGAAGGCAAAGGGCATCAGGGAACTTGATGCACGGCCTGATGCTCTGCTACGCGAACTGGCATGCGCAACCGATGGCGTGGCCGCGAAGCTGTCCGGCAAGATTGCCGGGGCCAGCGCGGTGGTAGTGTTCACCTCTTCGGAACCGCATCGCCTGCCCGAGGAGATGCTCAGACGCGCCGCCAACCCTGATTTCCATCACATGCACTTCGGCGTATGCTTCCGGCCCGATCAGGAGCATGGATACGCGAATTTCTGGGTGGTGGCAGCCTTCTATGGAAGTTGATAAGCCCCCTGCAAGAATTACTAGTGTTCCTTTTCCCGTTTTTCGCTGACCCTTGAGAAGGCTGCGGGTCGAAAACGGGCATCCAAAAAAGACAGCCCGTTTAGTGCCCTTCGTCAAGACCTGAGCGACCGAATGGAGGAAACAATGTCTAAAAGAACAGTACTGTTTTTAACGTGTGCTCTCTTCCTGGCTTTCGCCAGTTTGCAAGGCCTTGCCCAGAGTACCCCCGATCAAGCCGCGTCCCAGGCTGCTAATGCTGCCTCCCAGGCAAAAGATGATGCAGCCCAGGCCATGGGCGATCCTGAAACCAAGGCAAAGGTACAAGCGAAGCTGCAAGAGCTGAGCACCGAATTGAACCTGACGGAGGATCAGAAGACACAACTAAAACCCGTTCTGCAGGACGAGTTCAAACAACTCAAGGCCGTACACAATGACGCCTCATTGAGTCCCGACCAGAAAAAGGCAAAAGCGGCTGAAATCCACGATGGCGCGAAGTCGCAGATGGGCTCAATCCTGACACCAGAACAGCAGAAAAAGCTTGCCGCGATGAAAGAGAGCCACGAACACAAATAGCATCACGGCAGTTACAGAGAACAGAGCGGGGAAGGCGAGGGGTGCCTTCCCTGTTTTTATTGCCGTTCTGCCTCCTCCTGCAGTGCCATCAATACTTCGTCGACCACTTTCCAGTCCTTTAAAACCTTGATTGCAGTCCCAGGGCCAAATCCCGCCCGCAAGAGCCCGCGAAAAATGCGCGCGGCTTCTTTGTCATTTTCAGGTTTCTTCAACCGTTTGCGTTTTAGGAAGGCCCGCGCCAGTTCCTCTTCGTTGACCGTCGCATAGGCTTCGTCGACCACTTTTTCGATCACATCAGCGTGCACGCCTTTGGCTTTCAAGTCGGTAATCACGCGCCGCCGCCCGAACTTTTCATTGTCGCGGCGAAAGGCCGAGTAGGCCGCCGCGTAGTTCGTATCGTTCAGATACTTCTGTTCCTTCAAACGCAGGACCACCATCTCGATCAGCAACGTGCCGATTTCGCCTTCAGGCACGCGTTGGCGCATAAGCCGCTTAAGCTCGGCGACGGTGCGCATTCTTCGCCCCAGCGCTCTGACGGCGTAGTCATAGAGCGAGTTCTCGTCGTCATAGAGTTTTTTGGGGCGTTTGAATGCCATGTCGTGAGAGAAGGATAGCAAACCAGGGAGTCAGCCGTGAATGAACGCGAATGAGCACGAATCAGGAGCAGGGTGGACGGCTGCGGAGTCGTGCCGTAAAAGCGCGAATAAAACTCTTTCTTGCGCCGCAAACCCGGCGCACTACGATTTGCCTCACGCCCTGGCCACAAACTCCCGCGTCTCCGTTGACACCTTGACCTTCTCACCCTCTTTAATAAAAAGAGGCACGCGGATTTCCAGGCCGGTTTCCAGCGTGGCGGGTTTGGTCACGTTGCCGCCGGACGAATCGCCGCGCACGCCTGGCTCCGTTTGCGCGATCGTCAACTCCACATGGGGAGGCAGTTGCAAGCCGATGGGATTGCCGTTGTACTTGTGCACCTGGATGATCAGGCCTTCGCCAAGAAAATCCTGCGCGTCGCCAATCATCTCCTGCCGCAGGGTGAGGGTCTCAAAGCTCTCCTGGTCCATGAAGTAAAAACCGTCCGCGTCGCTATATAAGAAAGACGCCGGGACCATTTCAAGGTCGGGTTCCTTGAACTTGTCGCTGGCTTTGAACGTCTTGTCAAAGACGGCGCGGGTGAGGAGATTGCGCATCTTCAGGCGGACCAGCGTCTGGCCGCCGCGGGCGGTCGGAGTGTTGACCTCCACGTCAAGGCAGTGGAAGGGCGTGCCGTCCAGTTCGAAAAACATTTTGCGCTTGATGTCGATGGCATCGATCAGTGCGGCCATGGGTC
>JBGPZS010000467.1:0-3669 GCA_041493865.1 Terriglobia bacterium | reverse complement strand
CGCTGAAAGTTCAGTTGCAGGTTGTCGGCGATGCAGTGCACAAAACCGGAGCGCAGACTTCGAACCCGCTGGCTTTCTTCCCCGATTTTCATTCTGGCCTGGCCTCAAGCGCCCTATGGACTTTGCCGGTGCTGACCTTCCTGATGTATCTGGGCGTGCAGTGGTGGTCGGCGTGGTATCCAGGAGCGGAGCCGGGCGGCGGAGGCTACGTGGCACAGCGCATGTTCTGCGCGCGCGACGAAAAAAATTCCCTGGGCGCTACGCTGTGGTTCAACATCGCGCACTATGCCGTTCGTCCGTGGCCGTGGATCATCACCGGGCTGGTGGCGCTGGCGGTGTATTCACCGCACGGTGGCCTGCATCCTGACGCGGCTTTTGGCGCAAACCCGCAGCAGGGATACGTGATGGTGCTGCGTGACTTTCTTCCGCCGGCGCTGCGCGGCGTGATGGTGGCCGCATTCCTTGCGGCGTTTATGTCTACGCTGGGTACGCAGTTGAACTGGGGCGTGTCCTATCTGGTGAATGATCTTTACCGGCGTTTTCTGGCGCGCGGAAAAACAGAAAAGCATTATGTGGCCATCGGGCGGCTATTCACGATTCTGCTGGTGCTGATCAGCGGCTATGTCGCCGGGCAACTGCATTCGGTCGGCGAAGGATGGCAGATTGTGCTGGGCCTGGGCGTTGGCACCGGAGCGGTGTACATCCTGCGCTGGTACTGGTGGCGCATCAACGCGTGGAGTGAAATCGTGGCCATGCTTGTTGCCGCCGTCGTGGCTCTCTACCTGCACAAACATCTTCCCGGCGACGACCCCATTACGTTCGCCAAGACCTCTTTAATTACTGCCGGAATCACCACTGTGGCGTGGATCGCGGCCACTTTTCTTACGCCCGCGGAATCAGAAGAGAAGCTGCTGGCCTTTTACCGCCGCGTTCGGCCCACGGTGCATGGCTGGAAGAAGATCGCCGCGCTTGCGCCTGAAATCGCCCAGGTGCGCGACGTGGGCAGCAACGCTTTTGACTGGCTCATGGGATGCGTACTGGTTTATGCAACGCTGTTCGGAATCGGCAAGATCATCTTTGGCGACTGGCTCTGGGGCCTGCCATTGCTGGCGCTTGCCGGCGGCGCAGGCTACCTGATCTTCTGGGACCTTTCGCGGCGCGGATGGCAGGCGCTTTCCGGGACAGACCAGCCCGCTGTTAAACTCGAGATGGACTCGGCGCAGGCGCAGAAAAACATTTCCTGACATCCGACCCATTCCCCCAAGGAGCCGCTGCTCAAATGGCCTTCAAGATCGAGTCTGTTCACCTGAACGATGTAACTGTCGTGCTGCCGGAGGTGCGTGGAGACTCGCGCGGCTTTTTCATCGAGACGTATCGCGCGGACCAGTTTCGCGAACTGGGCCTGCCCACGGACTTTGTCCAGGACAGCCACTCCAAATCCAAGAAAGGCGTGCTGCGCGGCCTGCACTTTCAATGGGACCCGCCTATGGGCAAGCTGATGCGCGTGACCCGGGGCGCGGCGTTTCTGGTTGCCGTGGACATACGCAAAGGTTCGCCTACGCTGGGAAAATGGGTTGGCCTGGAAGTCTCCGAGGAGAACAAGAAACAAGTCTGGGCGCCCTACGGCTTTGCCCGCGGGTTTTGCTCGCTCGCGGATGTTTGCGAGGTCCAGTACAAGACGACAGGTGTGTACAACCAGAAGGGCGAGAGCGGGATTTATTTTGCCGATCCGGAGATCGGCGTGAAGTGGCCGATCGATCTTGCCACGGCGGAAATATCCGAGCGCGACCGCAACGCGCAGAGCCTGGCCCAGTGGCTGGCCTCGCCGCTTTCAGAAAACATTGTGTACAAACCTTAGAGCTTGAATCAGCAAAGCTTCAATCAGCAATGAGAGATCGCTTTACTCGGTACGGCGCCCTTTTTGATGTTCTTTGAGCAGCGTCTGCCGTGCTGCTTGCAACTGCTTGCGCCGGCCTTTGTCGACCTGGGGAAATTGCAGGTCAAGGCCCTTGAGCGTCTGGATGATGGCCGAACTTACGGCGATGTGGGTAAACCATTTGTGGTCAGCGGGCACCACGTACCAGGGCGCTTCCGGCGTGGCGGTGTGCCGCACCATCTCTTCATAGGCGTTCATGTAATCGTCCCAGTACTGGCGTTCGTGCACGTCAGCCTCTGAGAATTTCCAGTTCTTTTCCGGTTCATCCAGACGGGCCAGAAAACGGCGCTTCTGTTCCTCCCTGGACACATTGAGAAAGAACTTGCGAATGACCACTCCGTTGCGCGTGAGGTATTTCTCAAAATTACAGATGTCTTCAAAGCGCTCTTTCCAGATTTTCTTAGTGACAAGCCCGGGCGGAAGGCGCTGCTTGGCCAGGAATTCCTGATGAACCCTGACCACCAGGACTTCTTCGTAATACGAACGGTTGAAGATGCCGATTTTTCCCCGTGCAGGCAGGTGATGCGTGGTCCGCCACAGGAAGTCATGGTCCAGTTCCTCGGCCGAAGGCTGCTTGAAGCTGGTGACATCGCATGCCTGGGGATTCACGCCCGACATGACGTGTTTGATCAGGCTGTCTTTGCCGGCGGCGTCCATGGCCTGAAAAATCAGCAATACGGCCCACTGGTCCTGGGCGTAAAGTCTTTCCTGCAGGTCCTGCAGCACGGCAACGCTCTCCTGCAAGAGCTGGTTGGCCTTTTCTTTGCTCTTGGAGTGCATACCGCGAATATCGGCGGGGTCGTAGTCTTTCAGCCGGAAAGAATCTCCGTGCCTGACCTCGAAGGCATCCGCCAGCTTCAGGGCTTTCTTCGCGATTTTCATCGCATCTGTTGTACCCCAAAGCAGACACCAACCGCAAAGCGATCTTGAGTTCTAGGCCTCCATGGAAAGGAACGGGTCGTCAGTCCGCGCGCGCGCCGTGGGCGGCACTTCCTCCCGCTTGAGCAACGCTTCATATTCTTCCAAAGAAGGGAACAGGTCTTCCCGTTCTTCCAGCGGCGCCATTGAGCCCTGGGGTG
The DNA here is from genome assembly GCA_041493865.1 of Terriglobia bacterium. GTDB lineage: Bacteria > Acidobacteriota > Terriglobia > Terriglobales > Acidobacteriaceae > Angelobacter. Next base: position 654 of record JBGPZS010000467.1, on the reverse strand, counting down.
CGGTAATGAAAGCGCAAAACTTTCCCAGCAGCTTAAGGTCGCGGTTGAACTGGTCAAGCCAGAGAAATTGTCCCTGCTCATTGATCTCCAGAAACCACCATTGTCCCTGCGCGTCGACGCCAAAGTCGAGGGAGCCAAAGCAGATCCCAGCTTGCCGCGCGAAAGCCAGCACCCCCTTCTCAACCTCGGGTGGAGTAGCAATTCGTTCCGCGGCAACGTGGCCCAGGCTGGCGTCCTGTCGCCAATCCAAAGCCTTTTTCTTGTTGGTGAGCGCGTACGAATAAATGTGGCTTCCCATCAGCACCATGCGAACGTCAAATTCCTTGGGCACCAGTTCCTGGTAGATCGCGGGCGCGTAGGTCAGAACTTCATCATTCGGCAACTGGTCCGGCGTCAGCTCAAAAGTTTCCGTGATGGCGACAGACATTTTCCCTTCCTTCTGCCACACATGCGGAGTGAAGCCCTTGCAGATGTTTCTGCTGCCCTCGCGCGAAAGAAAGTCCCTGACCGTCTGCGGGGTGTTGGACATCAGGGTGGCGGGCGTTTTCAGGCCGCATTGGCGGGCCAGCCGCAGTTGCACGGATTTCTGAATCATCACCCGGGCGGCCGAATACTTGTTGATGCACCACACCGGCAGCGTTTCCAGGAGAAAGG
>JBGPZS010000211.1:0-6992 GCA_041493865.1 Terriglobia bacterium | reverse complement strand
TGGGGACACGTCGTGCCCACATCCGAGCCGATTGTGATCGCGTTGAAATCCCAGGTCCCGCAACTGGAGCAGCAATTTGGCGGCCAATACCGGCTGTTCAGCACGCATGAACTGCGGCCAGGCAATATCCTGGTGATGTTCGTACGCAATGACGTCACGCCGTGACGTCGCTTTCGCTAAGAAGAGCAAAGATGACTTTTCCCGGAAAGCTGCGTCCTATAATTTAATTAAATTGCTATGCACTCATTCTTTCAAGATCTCCGCTACGGCGCGCGCATGTTGCGCAAGAATCCCGGATTTGCGATTGCCGCCGTCTTCACGCTGGCGCTCGGCATCGGCGGCAATACGGCCATCTTTACCATCACCAGTTCGGTGCTCTTGAAAGCATTGCCGTATCAGGACCCGCAGCAACTCATCTCGCTGGACGCGCAAAGCAAAGATGGACAGTCGTACTGTTGCAGCCTGAACCGCTTTGATCTTGTCCACGGCCGCAGCCAGTCTTTTTCCGGCGTGGTAGCAGCCGCCAATGATAATTTCAATCTCACCGGACGCGGTGAGCCGCTGCAAGTTTCTTCGGCGCGGGTCTCTCCGGAATTCTTTGCGGTTCTGGGCGTTAAGCCGCGGCTGGGCCGTTTCTTTCTGCTCGATGAAGGCCAGCCCGCGGGCAAGCCGGTCATCGTGATCAGTGATGCGCTCTGGCATGGCCGTTTTGGCGGCGACAACAATGTCGTCGGCCAGACCGTAGCGTTGGATGGCACGCCGTATACCATCATCGGCGTGCTGCCTGCGGGCATTCAGTTCCCGTTCCTTGCCCCCGCCGATGTCTGGACTCCACGTTACTTCGAGCACACTCTCTTTACCACGCAGCGCCTGCGCATGGGTGTGGGTTATTTGACGATCCTTGGCCGGCTGCGCCCCGGCGTCTCACACGAGCGCGCGGTGGCGGAGATGAACGTTCTGCACCAGCAATACCGCAAGGAAAATCCCGCCGCTCCGGATGCCGACGCCGGCCTCTCCATGGTGATCACTGGCCTGCAGGACTCGGTTGTGGCCGACATCCGCGGCAAGCTGCTGATGCTTTCCGGCGCCGTGGGAGTGGTGCTGCTGATCGCCTGCGCCAATGTAGCCAGCCTGCTGCTTTCGCGCGCGCTGTCACGCAAAAAAGAAATTGCCGTCCGCTCGGCGCTGGGTGCGCAACGCAGCGCGCTCGTCCGCCAGTTGCTCACGGAAAGCGTTTTGCTGGCCCTCATCGGCGGCGTGCTTGGGCTGGGCCTGAGTTGGGCCGCGACCAAATACCTTGCCACCCTGGGGGACAACAATCTGCCGCAGGGCATGCCCATCGCCATGGACGCGCGCGTGCTGCTCTTTATGGTAGCGATCTCAGTCCTCACCGGGATCACCTTCGGTATCTTCCCCGCTCTCCAGCTCTCAGGAACCAACGTAAATCAAACCTTGCGCGATGAAGGACGCGGTTCCACCGGCGGCCATCGCCGCATACAACTGCGCGGGCTGCTGGTGGTGGGGCAAGTGGCGCTCTCCCTGATGCTGCTGATCGCGGCCGGCCTGCTGGTGCGTAGCTTCTCCCAATTGCTCCGTGTTGATCCGGGCTTTGATCCACAGAACGTTCTCACCATGAACGTCTCTTTGCCCACGGTGAAGTATGCTGACGCGCAAAAACAAATTGCATTCTTTGACGATCTGGTGCGCCGCGTCTCCGCGCTGCCCGGCGTGCGCTCCGCCGCCGTTTCCGCGGCGCTCCCGCTGGTCTTCAAGCGCATTACGCCGATGCTGCCGGAAGGCCAGCCTGAAGTCCCGCTGGGCCAGCGTCCCTTCATGATCGTTGAAGCCATCAGCCCTTCGTGGTTCAGCACCATGCACGTTCCGATGCAATCTGGGCGAGAGTTCACCGGCGCCGATAACGCCCAGGCGCCGAAGGTGTTGATTGTGAACCAGGCGCTGGCGCGGCGCTTCTGGCCGAATGAGAATCCCGTGGGCAAGCACATTGCGGTGGGGCGCCGGCCCGCCGCAGAAGTTGTTGGCGTAGCCGGCGACGTGAAGAACCAGGGCCTGGCGCTTGACGCTCAGCCGCAGATCTACATGCCCTTCCCCCAACTTGCCTGGGGCAACATGAACCTGCTGCTGCGCACGGCAACTGATCCTCACTCCATGGTCTCGGCTGTCCGGGCGCAGATTGCCGCCATTGATCCTGACCAGCCGGTCACCGGCATTCAAACGGTGGACGAGCTGATGGACGGCTCACGCGCTCAGCCGCGCTTCATCCTGTTGTTGCTGGGAGTTTTCTCGGCGGCCGCCCTGGTGCTGGCGATCATCGGCATTTATGGCGTGCTCGCGTATTCAGTGGCACAGCGCCGCCAGGAGCTGGGAATCCGTATGGCCCTAGGCGCGGAGAAGTCGGACATCCTGCGCCTGGTTGTCGGCTATGGCCTGGCGCTTGCGGCCGCGGGAGTCGCCATCGGTCTGGTTTTCGCGCTGGCCCTGAGTTGGACCATGGCGAGCGTGCTCTCCGGGGTCTTGTACAAAGTCAGCGCACGCGACCTGACCACGTTTGCCGTGGCGCCCGTGGCCTTTCTGTTAATCGCCTTGTGCGCCAGCTATCTGCCGGCTCGTCGTGCCACGCAGGTGGACCCGAATGAGGCGTTGCGGGGCAGTTGAGCAGGAATTAGCCGCGAATCCACGCGAATACTCGCGAATTCAACTTCCGATTCGTGTTGGTTCGCGTTCATTCGCGGCTAGACTTCCTGATCTGTGCTCATCTGCGAAATCAGCGGCGATTTTCTTCAATCCGCAGCGCTGCTCGCGCCAGCCCGCAACGTCTGTTTCCGCACGGTGAGCTTTTCGATCAGATCTGCCTTGACCTTGAATCCCCGGCCGGCAGCTTCAGGAACTTTGATGAATCCCTGCGGCGAAACCTCGACCGCCGGCTCGATGATGTCCTCTTTCCAATAGCGCTTGGAAGCAGAGACATCGCCCGGCAGCGTGAAATTGGCCAGCGTTGAAAGCGCGATGTTGTGCGAGCGGCCGATGCCGGTCTCCAGCATGCCTCCGCACCAGACCGGAATGCGGGACCTGTGGGCAACGTTGTGGACGGCAATGGCCTCGCTGAAGCCGCCCACGCGTCCCACCTTGACGTTGATGATTTTGCACGCGCCCAGTTCAATTGCGGCCTGGGCGTCGCGCCAGCCGTGGATCGCCTCATCCAGGCAGATGCTGCTCTTCAACTGCTTTTGCAGCCGGGCGTGAAAATAAAAATCATCGTGCCAGAGCGGCTGCTCGATCATAAGCAGATTGAAGGCGTCAAATTTTTTCAGATGCTCGATCTGGTCCAGCGTGTAGGCGGAGTTGGCGTCACAGCTGAGCAAGATCGCCGGCCAGCGGGCGCGAATCTTTTCAAAGACCTCCAGGTCCCATCCCGGCTTGCACTTGACTTTGATGCGCCGATAACCCGCGTTAAGTTCGGTCTCAATTTTTTCCAGCAGCTGTTCGTGTGAATTCTGTATCCCGATGGAGACACCGCAGGGAATTTCTTTTTGCGTTCCGCCCAGCAGCTTCCACAGCGGGACCTGCCGCGCCTGAGCCTCCGCGTCCCACAAGGCGTTTTCCGCCGCGCCCTTGGCCATGCGATGCCCGCGGACTTTTCCGAACAGCGCAACGGCGTCCGCTGCGTGTTCAATCTTTTTCCCCAGCAGCGCCGGCGCCAGGTAGCGCTCCGTGGCGTACCACGCCGTATCGACGGATTCCTCGCTGTAGAACGGGTCTTCGCCGGCCACGCACTCGCCCCAGCCCTCCGGCCCGTCCGTATGGATGGTCAAGAGCAGGATGCGGCGTTCCGTGGTGCGGCCAAAGCTGGTCTCAAAGAAATGGACCAGCGGCATGTGGATCTCGCGCAAGGTAATGGCTTCAATCTTCACTGCGCCTCCTGGGCTGATAAATGTCGTTGCAGGCTTTCATTCCGTAGACGCATAAGACCACGCCTCATCCCATCGGCCCAGCATGAACGTTCCGTTTTCCTGTGCATCACGCTCGTAGCCCAGGGCAACCAGTCCCTGCGAGAATGCGGGAGAAAACTGTTCGCGGTTTCGCTTCTGTACGTCGGCGGCTTTCTGCCGGTCGGCAGCCGAGGCCTTCCATGCATAGATCTGGGCCGGCACTTCGATTCTCTTTTCCACCTCAAAGCGCGGCGGCTGTTTCCTGTCCAGCAGCTCCACCACGCGTTTTGACTTGAGCCACCACTCCGCTACCAGCCGGTCTGTGGGAAGCCCGCCCTGCAGCGGCGATGACGAGTGTCCGTAATGGTTGATGCTGTACCGCCGGGCAATGGCGCCCAGCCGCGCCAGGTTGAGGTGCGCGTTCTTGATCTCCAGCGGATCGAAGGTCCATTCCAGCAATTCAAATCCATGCACAATCGCGTCATCGCGCTGCGCGAGTTTCAGCCGCCGGCCCAGGCCGTGGTTGCGGAATGTCTCCCGCACCGCCAGCATGTGCGAGTGCAGGTAAGCATGGCCGGCCCGGCTGCCCGGAATGGACAAGGCAAAACCGATCAACTCGCCGCCATCGAAAGCTCCGATGACCTGGCCTCCGATTTTCTGGCTGACCACGAACATGCGCAGCGGCACCAGGTCTACATCGTCAAATTTCCAGACTTCTTTCTGCAGTGCGACGCAGGCATTCAGTTCATCCATGCCGTCACATTTTCTGATGGCGATCTGTTCGGTCTTCTGTTCGGGCTTCTGTTCGGACCCAGGGACGGTGGCGCTCAAAGCTTAGTTTCCTCCAGCTTCTTGGCCTGCTGCCACAACGCTTCCATCTCGTCCAGCGTGGCTTCTTCCAGCGTGCGGCCCTGTTGGCGCAATTGCTCTTCCAGCCAGCTGAAGCGCCGCCGGAATTTTCTGTTGGTCTTGCGCAAAGCGGACTCCGGGTCCACGGAAAGATAGCGCGCAATGTTGACCATGACAAAAAAGAGATCGCCTACCTCATCTTCCACGCCCTCTTGCAGTTCCTGGGGAATTCCCGGCTTGCCGGGCAAATTCAGCTTGTCGTCCGACAGATGCTGAATGCGCTCCTGTAACTCGCGCGTTTCTTCTGCAAGTTTTTCGAACAAACCCTGCACCGCCGGCCAATCAAAACCAACATGCGCCGCCTTGGAACTGATCTTGTGGGCCTCCTGCAGGGCAGGCATCCTGGAAGAAACGCCATCCAGCAGCAGTTCCGGCCTAGTCTGCATGTTTTCGCCGCTACTGCGCAGACTCTTTCTCTTCTCTTCGGTTTTCAGCGCTTCCCAATTCTTCAGTACCTGGGCCGAGTCATCCGCCTTTATATCGCCAAAAACATGGGGATGGCGATGAATCAGCTTGTCACTGAGGGCGTCCAGCACATCGTCAATGGTGAACGAACCCTGTTCCTGCGCCATCTCGGCATAAAAAAGGACTTGCAGGAGCAGGTCTCCCAGCTCACCCGTGAGTTCCTTCCAGTCTCTGTTATCAATAGCTTCCAGAACTTCGTAGGTTTCTTCTAGGGTGTACCTCTTAATGGTGTCAAAAGTCTGCTCGCGGTCCCAGGGACATCCGCCAGGAGCACGGAGCCGGGCCATGATGGAAACTGCACGCTCAAATTTTGCTCCGGTTGACACAAAATTAATGTATCATTGCGGCGAACTTCCCCAAAAAAACTGCCCTTCCCGGGGTCGAAAGCCCAATGCGTCTTTATCTGAAAAGTAGTGGCAAGAATGTACTTAGCAAGGCATTGGATGCGGGGAAGCTTCTTCCGTTCGCCTTCGTGTTGATGCTGGCCTTCCTTGTAGCCATGGCGTGGGACAGCTTCTCCCGCACCCGTGAGCTTCTTAGCTCCCAGCTGTTCGTGGAGCGCACCAACAGCGTGCTCCACGAGATGGATGGCGTGGAAGACGGCCTGCAAGACGCCCGCGAGGCGGCATTGCACTACGTGCTGACCCCGGAAAAAGAGGACCTGGTCACCTTTGACGACGCCGTGGCCCAAACCTGGGCAAGGTTGGACCGGATCGCCAATATGACCAAGGAGGACCAGGGCTACTCGGCAAAAATTGACCAGCTCCGCGGCTGGATCAAGGAAGAGCTGCGGCAGTTGAGCGATAACATGCGGACCACGCACACGCTGCTGATTTTCCATTCGGCGGAATCGGATTTTAAGCGCGACCGCGTCCGTGATGCGATACAAAAATTCAAGGACGACGAAGAACGGCTCCTGAGCCAGCGCAATGAGGCGGCCAAATCACGTGCGCGGGAAGTGGAGCGCAGTGTTTCGGTCCGCATTGGCGGGTTCAGCGCTTTGATGGCGGTCCTGTTCCTGCTGGTGATCCGTGAGTCAAGAAAGCTGCGGATTGCCGAGAAGACCGCGCTGAACGCGCAGACCAGGCTTGAAGGATCTCTGCAGCAGCTTCAGGTAGAAACCGAGAGCGGCAAGCTGCTGAACGATCTACAGGCCAACCTGCAGATCTGCGTGAACCCGCCTGAGGCCTATGAGGTCCTGGGCGGCTACGCGCAACGTTTTATTCCCGACAGCGCGGGCGCCGTCTTCGCCATTGACAGCTCGCGCAATCTGATGGGAGTGATGGCGAGTTGGGGTGATTCGCTGAGCCCCACGCAGCATATCCTCTCGCCGGAAGATTGTTGTGCCATGCGCGGCGGACGGCTCCATTTGCGCGGCGAGACATCCCATGGCCTGTGTTGCCGTCATTTCAGCGGGAGCATTCCTGACGCCTACATCTGCCTGCCCCTGGCTGCGTTGGGCGAAACCCTGGGCATACTCCACATCAGCGTATCCGGTTCTGAGATGTTTACGCCCACCCGTCTGGCGATGATCCAGCAGGCCGGCGAATACGCCGCTTTGCGGCTGGCCAACCTGCGGCTGCGCGAAAAGCTGCACGACCAGTCGATCCGCGATCCGCTTACCGGCCTTTACAACCGCCGCTTCCTGGAAGCGACGCTGGAGCAGGAGCT
>JBGPZS010000519.1:0-3137 GCA_041493865.1 Terriglobia bacterium | reverse complement strand
GTCACGTTCGCGCTGGTTGTTCCTCCGGTCATGCAAGAGGGGCAGAAACTGATGCAGCAAGCCCCGGAGATGGGAGAAAAAATCAGCTCGGGCAGCCTGGTTACACAGCTCGGCGCTAAACATGGCTGGAACCAGAAAACCGTGGACTGGGTCATGGATTACCTGAAGGTTCACAAGGGCGAGATGATTACGGCCACCCAGAACCTCATCGTCGGGGCGGTCAAGACGGTTCAGGGCATGTGGTGGCTGCCGCTGGTCCCCATTTTGGCGATCTTCTTCCTCAAAGATGGAAACAAGCTGGGCCAACGCATCATTAATGCCGTGGAGGATTCGGGTAACCGGCGGATCGTTGCCGACACAGTGGAAGAGATGAACTCCATGCTGGGACATTTCATCCGCTCCCAGCTCACGCTTGCCGGCCTGGCCATGGTTGTGGTGACCTCTGTGCTCTCAATCATGGGCGTACCCTACGCGTTCGCTTTAGGACCGGCGGCCGGTGCGCTGGAGTTCATTCCGGTAGTTGGACCGGCAGTGGGCGGAGTGATCGTCATGGTGGTCGCCTTGCTTTCCGGCTACAACCACATGTGGGCGCTGTTGATCTTCCTGCTCGTCTGGAGAGGCATTCAGGACTATGTTAGCTCGCCCCGCATCATGGGCAGCACGCTGGAACTGCATCCCCTTGCCGTTCTTTTCGGCGTGCTTGCCGGAGGAGAAGTGGCGGGCGTGATCGGGGTCTTTCTCTCCATTCCTGTGCTCGCCACGCTGCGTATTCTCTGGCACACGTGGATGCTCTACCGCAGATCAGGGCAGAACAGCGCGGCGTAACCTTTCCTGACGGGCGTAAGCTCACGGGCCCGGGGACCTGCTCCTGGTCTGCGTCACACTACAAATGTGCAGGCACTAATTATTTTGTTGCCGGCTGCATTTCTCTTGCTAGAATGCCTTCCCAAACCCTTCCTAAAAGCGAGCGTAACATCATGAACCTCACCGACATAACCAAGCTTGTAACCCTGCTGGCTGCCATGAGCGTCTCCGTGGAGCGCATCGTTGAGATACTCAAGGGATTTATCCCGTATCTCAACAAACAACTTGATCCCGGGTCTGCTGAAAACCGCCGGCGCGCGCTATTGCATGTAATCGCCGCGTTGTTCGGCGCCCTAATAGCCTACCTTGGCCATGCACAGATCAGCAGCATCGCCGCTGCCAAGCCGCTAATGGATTTGCAGTGGCTGGGATACATCATTATCGGATTGTTGACCGCTGGTGGATCAGCGTTCTGGAACCACGTGCTCGATATCATCGGAGCGCTCAAGACGCAACAGGAGAATGCCGCGAAAACTACGGCCCCGGCTGCAGCTCCAGCGCCTGCGCCCGCACCAGCAGCTGCGCCTGCGGCCGCGGCCGCGGGAAGGTAACGTCCGGCATCGATCCTTTGCTCCCGACGGCGGGAAGGCCCGCCGAGGGCTGGGGTGCGCGGCGGTTTTCTGCGTTCTGCCGCGCCGCGTGCTGTTTCCGCGCGCTTTGCTCTTGCTCACCGCGCAATTGCTATAATCGAGCGTTCGACACTCTCAAACAGAGGGCTTTCTGCCATGGCACCGTCAGTAATCGCGGCAATACCCGCACTGAAGGAAGTTTATTCGCAGCTAAAGACGCGCATGGACAAAGCGGTGGAAGATTTCCGTGCCAACCTGGCTGCGGCCCGCACCGGCCGCGCGACGGTCAATATGCTGGACCCCGTCCGCGTACCGTATTACGGATCAGAGATGCCGCTCAACCAGGTGGCCACGGTACATTCACCGGAATCGCAGTTGCTTACCGTACAGCCCTACGATCCCGGCATTATTGCCGACATTGAGAAGGCCATTCGTTCCGCCGGTCTTGGACTCAACCCCCAGAATGACGGCAAGCTGATCCGTATTCCCGTGCCGCCGCTCACCGAAGAACGCCGCAAGGAGATGGTCAAACACCTGCACAAAATTCTTGAGGACCACCGCACCGCCATCCGCAACGTCCGCCGCGACGGCAATGAAGCCATCAAGAAAACCATGAAAGACAAAAAGATCTCTGAGGACGAAGAGAAGAAAGCGCTGGACGAAGTCCAGAAGCTGACCGATGCGGAGATAAAGAAGATGGAAGAGATGTCCGCGGCGAAGGAAAAGGAATTAATGACGGTCTAAACGGGTATTGAAGCTGAAAAAGCCTGGCATGAAATGCCAGGCTTTTCCACAAGAGCGCAAAATCACCCGCGAGAGAGAAATAGAGCGGAAAGCTCCAGGCAACTCTCATAGCAGTCCGTTTGGGACTGTGGGGCAGGGGTTGGTGCTGGTACTGTTTTCCTTTGGCTCACAATGCCCTTCGAGGTCCCTTGCCGGCTTTTTTCAACGTGCGCTATCGCCGGGCTGGATTGAATTTCCTGTTCGTCCACTAAAGTCTTCACAATTTATCTCCTTCTTCAGCCGCTGCCTGCAGCGGTACACAGATCATCCAATGGCTGGGGAACTCACCGCATGATGTTGATCTTTGCCAAAACCTTCACCACCAACTGCTTTGGCAGGTCGGAATATCCCTCCTGGATGGCAATGCTCTGTCCGTCTGAGTACGCCCAGTTGAGCAGGCCGACCAGCGCCAGGGTTCGACGTTGGTCCCGCGCGCTGGGACGTACATACAACCAGGTAAAACTGGAGATCGGATAAGAATCCGCTCCGGGAGGGTTCGTCAATGAAGCAGCAAGCTTGTCCCAGCCTGGGGCTTCCACTGCAGTGCATGCAGCGGTGATACTTGCCACCGAGGCCTTCACAAACTTTCCGGCCGCGTTCAGCACGCTGGCATGTGTGATTTGGTTATCGTCAGCATACTGAAGTTCCACATACCCGAGCGCCCCAGGGGTGCTTTTTACCTTGTCGGCCATATCTGAGCTTCGTTCTGCCGGCTGCCCGACAGGCCACTTGGGTGAAGCGCCCTTGCCTACCTGGTCGCGGAACCTTGCATTGACTTTTGAGAGATATTCACTAAATACGTAGTTACTGCCTTTGCCCGCGGGGCGATAAATGACGCGGATCGGCAGGTTGGGCAGAGCAATGCCCGGATTGAGCTTGACGATTGCCGGATCATTCCAATGGCTGATGCGTCCCAGATAC
>JBGPZS010000164.1:0-7947 GCA_041493865.1 Terriglobia bacterium | reverse complement strand
GTCATGGAAAACCAGCGTCTGGCGGATGTAAAGGCGAAGTACGAGGCCAGCAAGAGAAAGGCCGACATGTACGAGCGCCGGGTCAGAGTCATCGACGAACTCAAAGCCGCGCAATCAGGACCAGTGAACCTGCTGAACCTGGTGGCGGACACGGTCAACAGCACGGACGCGGTCTGGCTTGAGACCATGACCAACGACGGCAAGACCCTGAACTTCACGGGCATGGCGCTGAGTCCCAACTCGGTTGCCGACCTGATGGCCAACTTGAGGAAGACCGGAGCTTTCAAAACGGTCGAAATCAAGGAAACGCTGCAGGACGCCTCAGTGAAGGAAGTACAGGCTTTCAAATTCGAGTTGATTTGTGAAATGGCCCCCGCATTTACCGGGAAGGTCCAGAAGCAGTCGTAACGCAGCAGTTATTCCGCCGGGGACGGTTTGTATATGGCTAAATTCGGTGAAATGTCGCTAGCAGCGCGGGCGGGAATCCTGTTCCTTGCCGCGGCCATGGTGGGGGCAGCCTACTACTACATCTATTTCAATCCCTTGTACCAGGCCAACCAGCAACTCGAGACCAAGATCAAGGACAAGAACGCGGAGAACGAACGGCTGAAGCTGTTTGAGCCAAAGCTGCTTGAGGTGAACCGGAACATGGCCATCCTGCAGCAGCAGCTGGAGATCCAGAAGAAAATTGTTCCGGACGACAAGGACGCCGACCAGTTTATCAAGCTGCTGCATGACACGGCCGCGACCTCGGGCATCGAGATCCGGCGGTACACTGCGTTGCCCGTGGGCAACAAGGAGTTCTACAGCGAAGTGCCGTTTGCCATCGATATCGACGGGCCATATTACTCGGTGCTGAATTTCTTCCAGCGCGTGGCTGAACTGGAAAGGATCGTCAATGTCAGCAACATGCAAATGGGCAATACCAAGAGCGGGAGCGCGGCCAAGGTGAAAACCGCTTACGCCTATGCTCCTGGTGAAACTGTGCTGGCGAGCTGCACGGCAACAACTTTCTTTAGCCACGAGCCGGAGGAACAACCGGCCCCAGCGCCGGCCAAGCCGGGACAACCGGCCGCGGCGCCAGCAGCCCCGGCGAGGTAGTGAAAATTCTGTATGAAGAGTGCACAAAAGGGAATTGAGATGAAGCTGATAAAAATTCTTGCGCTCGCAATAGCCATGGCGACGATGGCCACGGCGCAGAATTCCGGCGCCAACGGCCAGACCAAGGCCACGCCATCTCCAACTCCGGCTGCCGCCGCCAAAACAGCCGGCACCGTGCAGCCGGCAACGAAAAATGCGGCTGGTACCAGCCAGCAGCCCGCCACCAAGACTGGGGCGACGACAACGCCGGCCAAGGCTGCAACCAAGACCGATGCGGCAACGCCGGCCAAGGCTGCAACCAAGACCGATGCGGCAACGCCGGCCAAAGCTGCGACCAAGACCGGTGCGGCAGCGCAGGGCGGAACTGCGCCAGGCACTTCCACCAAGCCTCCGGTAACAACCATGCCGGTGAAGGGGAATACCGCTGCTGGAGCGCCGGCAAAAGGTGCGCCGGCAAAAAGTGCGCCGACTCCTGTGGTGGCAGCCAAGACCACCACCAAGACGACGGATACCAAAAAGCCGGAAGCGAAAAAGCCGGAAGCGAAAAAGACGGACGCGAAAAAGACAGACACCAAGAAGGGCGATGCGACGAAGGCGCCGGCAGTCATTGCCGTCAAGCCGGCACAGGGAACCAAAAAAGCCGCAGCAGCACCGGCCAAACCACCGGTACAACCTCCCGCGCCGAAAGTTACCCAGGTTGGGCCGGCGCCCAAGCCCGCAGAAAAGCCCAAGGCTACCGCCAGGGGTTTTGGACCACGCGGCCGCCGAGATCCGTTTGTGAGCCCTATCGTTGCTAAAGAAGGGTACCGCGGACCGGGACCAAACTGCACCAGCGGCAAACGTTGTCTTGTGATTCCGGAACTGGTCCTGCAAGGCACGGTAAAAGACACTTCCGGCAAGATGATGGCGGTGGTGGCCAACAGCATCAAGAAGACCTACTTCCTGAGAGAGAACGATCAGGTGTTCCAGGGAAGCGTGGAGAAGATCACCAGCGATTCCATCATCTTCCGCGAGTATGTAAAAGACCCATTAGGACGCGAAACCGCGCGCGAAGTGGTGAAGAAACTTGCTCCCACTTCTTTGTAAGCGGACGGTGGAGATTTTTTAGTTCGTAGAGAGAGCAGCAGTCGAAATTGCAAGAGCAGTCGGGCCGGACCCAGGGGAAGTAGTCAGGCGTTTGAAACGAATGGACTAATTTCTAAGCGGCTGGAAGTGGTTAGACAGGCGCCCAGCACGCCGCGCATGACCGGTGGGAAACTTGACCTCCGGGATGGGGAGACAAAGAGATGAGGCTTAAGCAACTGCTAGGAATCGTTCTGTTGGCCAGCGCAAGCGCGATGGCGGCAGCTACCGTTTCGCAACTGGGGGGCGTTCTGGTGAAGAACCAGGACAGCGCTGCGGTGATCACCATCCTGGCGAACGGGACTTTTACTCACACCGAGTATCGTCCAACCGACAACTTGATGCTGGTTGACCTGGCAGGGGTCTCGCCGGCGAATCAGGACGCGAAGGTGCACGCGGTCTCGGCGCCGGGAGTGCGGTCGTACCGCATCACCGGTTACCGGTCCGCCGGCGGCGCCGAAGTGGCGCGCCTGGAATTGACGCTGGCGCCGGGAGCCAAGGTCAACGTGAGCGAGGTGGAAGGCGGATTGGAGTTGCATGTATCCGGCTCCGCTGCCGCCCCGTCGGCCATGCCGCAATCCGGCGTGGTCACGCGCATCCGGGAAATTTCTGTTGCCCGCGGCAGCGACGCGTTGAACATCGAGATCAATGGCAGCGGCCCGATGACGGCGAAGACCATGAAGCTGACGCATCCCGACCGGGTTGTGGTGGACATACCAAACTCGGTGCTGCAAGGACGCGCGCGTGAAATCCCGGTCAACAGCAGTGACGTTAAGTCCGTACGCGCCGCCCGCTACCAGGAAGGCACAACGCGCGTGGTTGTCGATATGGCGCAAATGCGCGATTTCCAGGTAGTTCCGGAAGGCAACAAGCTGGTGGTCAGGCTGCGTGAAAATTCCAGCGCCAAGCCCGCGCCTCTGCCGGAGAAAGTAACAATCGTAACGGCGGATGCGACACAGCAACCGGCCCGCCAGGCCGTAGCTTCGGAACCGGCTGCACCCGCGAAGAGTACGGTTGCCAAGGCCGAAGAGAAGACCGTGGAAGCCACCCGGTCGAGGTCTGACATAGCTGCTTCACACTTTGTCAGTGAAGCACCAGCCCTCCCCAGTATCAACCAGCCTCCTTTTGCCTCGCATGCCAGCCTGGCTGCCCAGCCCGCAATCATCAACGCGGCCTTGCAACAGCAGCAGCAACAGCCGCAAGCGGTGCAAACCACGCCGGCGGGAACCACGGTGGCGGTCACGGCGCCTACCAGCAACAATTGCACTACCGGCCGCTATACCGGCGAGCCATTTGGCATGAACTTCAAAGACCTTGACCTAAAGGACTTCTTCCGCCTGATTCACGAGATCAGCGGCTTGAACGTTGTGCTTGATCCTTCGGTCAAGGGCTCGGTCACCATCGTCCTGGACGACGTGCCATGGGACCAGGCCCTGGCCATTGTTCTGGATAACAACGGACTGGCCTGCACACTGCAAGGCAACGTGCTGCGCATCGCCACACTGGAAACGATGAAGACTGAAGCGGAATCGCGGCGGGCGCAGCAGGAAGCGCAAGCGCTGGCCGTCCCCAAGCAGACCATCACGCGTTACCTGAGCTACGGCCATGCCAAGGACGCCATGCCGATCATCAAGAAATTCCTCTCGGCCCGCGGTGACGTTGTAGCCGACGACCGCAGCAATGCGCTGGTCGTGGAGGACATTCCCAGCGTGCTCCCCAAAGTTGAAGACCTCATCCGCATGCTGGACCGCAAGACTCCAGAAGTGGAGATTGAGGCCCGCGTGGTAGCTTCCACCAGGACGTTTGCCCGCGACATCGGCACACAACTGGGCGTCGGCTTTGGCAGCGGCAACAATGCTGTGGGCGGCGCTACCGGCGTCAGCCCGATTCAGGTCACATTGCCGGGCGGACAGGTCCCCAAATTCATTACCGCACCGAACCAGGCAAGCTCCATTCCATTGTTCTCCAACCTGGGAGCAACCGGACCGACCAGCGGCATTGAGTTCGTGAATGCAACCGCCGGCTTCCGGCTGGATTTCATCCTTACGATGGCGGAGAGCCGCGGCCTGCTGAAGATCCTGTCGCGTCCACACATCACCACGCAGAACAATATTTCCGCGATGATCCGGCAAGGTTCACGCATTCCTGTGGTCACCCAGGCACAGTTGGGCGGCCCGCCGACCGTAACCTACACCGACGCTTTCCTGCGGCTGACGGTAATACCGCAGATCACGGCGGAAAACACAATTTTTCTGAGCATTGACGTGGAGAACACGGTGCCGGACTTCAGCCGTGTGACCGGTTCACAATTGAACCCCACGCTCAACACGCAACAGGCGACCACGCAAGTGCTGGTCACCGACGGCGGTACGGTGGTCATCGGCGGCGTGATTCAGACGCAGAACAACGTGGCCATTTCTCAAGTTCCATTGCTCGGCAGCATTCCGATCCTTGGCAATCTGTTCAAACACACCAACGTCAACACCTCAACCGCGGAGCTGATCTTCTTTATCACTCCAAAGATCATTCAAACTTAGTGTCGCGCATCTTGTGCCCCCGGGGATTCAGCACCCCCGGGGTTTTTTATTTCCGATGGTGTTGCGGCCCAGCCTGGATCTAATGCTTGCGCGGCCCTTCACTTGCCCGATTGGCAAACTTAGAATACGGGCGAAGGCGCCGCAACTGGAGCACCAGGATGCTGGCGGGTATATCGTTCTCCTGCGGTTTGGAGCGAAGCGACAAAAATCATAATTGCGCAATTGGGGCGCCGAAGCCGGTTTCGCGCTGAGTCGCGCTGTTGCAAGCGCTGGTGATGCGGGAAGCGGGAGCGGGCGTAGTCCTCCGGCGGTGTGGAGCGCAGCGACAGGAACAAATGAACTACCTTGCCCGACAGAAGAAGCTTGCAGCGGCACTGCGCCACGCTGGACTGGACGCGCTGCTGATAACGCATCTGCCCAACGTGCGCTATTTGTGCGGGTTTACCGGGACGGCAGGCGTGCTGCTTTTCCAGGTAAGCGATCGCGCGCACAAAGTGACCTTCTACACCGATGGCCGCTACACCCAGCAGGCCCATGAAGAAGTGCAGAGCGCCAGGGTTGTTGTCGGCAAGAGGCCGGCGTTGGTTGAAGGATACGAAGGCGCGCAAAAAGCCAGAATCAAAACACTGGGCTTTGAAGCGGAACAACTTGCCTACGTCGCGTACAAACAGATGGACCAGGCGCTGCGCGGGAAGACCAGGCTCAAACCGACGGTCGGAATGGTGGAGCAACTGCGTCTGATCAAAGACGCCGATGAAATCAGCCAGATTCGCGCATCGGTGCTGCTGGCAGCCAGCTTGTTTCAGACCGCGCTCTCGGTGATCAAGCCGGGCGTGGCGGAAACCCAGGTTGCGGGCGAATTGGAGTTGCAGGCACGCCGGGCGGGAGCGGAGAAGATGTCATTTGACACGATTGTGGCTGCGGGGCCGCGTTCGGCCTTGCCGCACGGGCGCGCATCCGCGCAAGCCATTCCTGCCCAAGGATTTATAATCCTGGATTACGGTGTTATACTCGCAGGTTACTGTTCTGATATGACCCGGACTGTGCATGCGGGGCCTGTTTCCCGGGCGCATCGCCGCATGTATGAGGCCGTTTGGGAAGCCCAGCTTGCCTCGATTGCAGCTGTACGGCCAGGCGTGGAAACGGGTGAAGTGGACCGCGCCGGGCGGGAAATCCTGAAAAAGGCTGGGTTTGACGCTTTTTTTACCCACTCTACAGGCCATGGAGTGGGAATTGAGGTGCATGAACCGCCTCGACTGGCCAAAGGCCAAACCCAGAAGCTTGCGCCGGGAATGGTCGTCACGATTGAGCCAGGCATCTACATTCCTGAAGAGGGTGGAGTCCGAATCGAGGATATGGTTCTGGTCACCGAGACGGGGCATGAAATCCTGACGCCTACCACAAAGGACCTGATCACGCTTTAACTCCGTGGTGAACCCAACAGGCGCGGCGATTGCGAATGCTGGGACAGAGGAGAGCCGAATACATTCATGAATCAGAAAGAGCTGAAAGAGCTTATCGATTTCCTGATAGAAAAAGATATCTCCGAGTTTGAGCTCGAGCGCGGGGACGTAAAGGTACGCATCAAACGCGGCGCGGATTCGTCCGCTCCCGTCATCGCGCATGTGGCGCCGATGGCTCCCATGACCATGGCCGCGCCCGTCCAATCCACACATGCTGCCGCTCCTTTCGCGGCTGTTCCTGTTGTAAGTCACGCGCCGGCAGCGCCAGCTGCGCCGGCCGCACCCGTGGAAGAAGAGCTGCATTCGGTAAAATCGCCGATCGTCGGGACGTTCTATGAATCGCCCGCGCCCGGGTCTTTGCCCTTTGTCAAACCAGGAGACCAGGTGGCCGCCGGCCAGGTACTGTGCATCATTGAGGCCATGAAGCTCATGAATGAAATAGAATCTGACGCCTCGGGCGAAGTGGTAAAGGTGCTGGTCAACAACGGACAGCCCGTGGAATACGGCCAGCCGCTGTTCGCCATACGACCGCGCAAATAATTTGAGACACAAAGGGTGAGGCCGACGAGCGCGCCGAACCCGCTGCATCAGGCGCTGACGACTGCGCACGACGACTACGAACCAATGGCGGTTTGGAGCGAAGCGACATAAATAATGTTTAAAAAAATCCTCATAGCGAACCGTGGTGAAATTGCCCTGCGCGTCATCTGTGCCTGCAAGGAGCTGGGCGTGAAGACGGTTGCGGTTTATAGTGACGCGGACCGCAATTCGCTGCACGTCCGTTTTGCTGATGAAGCCATCTGCATCGGCCCACCGCGGTCCGCGGAAAGCTATCTCAATATTCCCGCGGTGATCAGCGCGGCGGAAATCACCAACGTTGATGCTATTCATCCCGGCTACGGGCTGCTGAGCGAGAACGCCAACTTTGCCGAAGTCTGTGAAAGCTCGCATATCAAGTTCATCGGCCCGCCGCCCGAGGTGATCCGCCTGATGGGTGAAAAAGAAAAAGCGCGCCAGGCCATGAAGAAGGCCAACGTACCAATCCTTCCCGGCTCTGAGGGCGTGATCGCCAGCGCAGAAGAAGCACGCGAATGGGCGTTGCAGATCGGTTATCCGGTGATCGTGAAGGCCTCCGCCGGCGGCGGCGGACGCGGCATGCGCGTGATCCGCAGAGAGTCCGAACTGGAAGGCTCGTTCAATGCTGCGCAATCGGAAGCCGCAGCCGCTTTCGGCAACGGCAACCTGTACATGGAAAAGTTTATCGAGCGCCCGCGCCACATTGAGTTCCAGGTGCTCGGCGACTCGCAAGGACGCGTCATCAGCCTGGGCGAGCGCGAATGCAGTATCCAGCGGCGCCACCAGAAGCTCCTGGAAGAATCGCCTTCCACCCGCGTGACGCAGGAGATGCGCACCGAGGTCGGCAAAAAACTGGAAAGCTGCCTCTCGGAAATCGGCTATGTCAACGCCGGCACCGTAGAGTTCCTCATGGACGAAGATGGCAGCCTCCACTTCATTGAGATGAACACGCGCATCCAGGTGGAACACCCGGTCACCGAGATGGTCACCAGTCTTGACCTGGTCAAATCGCAGATCCTGCTGGCCACGGGCGCCAAAATTACCGACATCATTCCCAAGATCGACCGTAAAGGCCAGCGCGGCCACTCCATTGAATGCCGCATCAACGCCGAGCATCCGGAAAAATTCACGCCCTCCGCGGGCAAAAT
>JBGPZS010000517.1:0-3147 GCA_041493865.1 Terriglobia bacterium | reverse complement strand
CAAATTTGCAGATGATAGCGCCATGCTGGCAGCGATCAGCTCAGAGAAGGCCAATGCCGTTACGGTTTGAGCCTTGATTCTTCCTGCTACTCGCGATTAAAGTTTTGAACAGATGCCCGTTTGGGACCCCAACCTATATTTGAGATACGCCGACGAGCGTGCCCGGCCGGCCGCGGACCTGATCGCACAGGTTCGCCTGGAGAAGCCGGCCCACATTGTTGACCTGGGCTGTGGCCCGGGCAACAGCACAGAGCAGTTGCGGGAGCGCTGGCCGGGCGCCGCCATTACCGGCGTGGACAATTCGCCCGAGATGCTGGCCCAGGCCAAAGCGAGCCATCCTGACTGGCAGTGGGTCTTGTGCGATATTGAAGCCTGGAAGCCGGAGCCGGCAGTCGATCTGATTTTTTCCAACGCGGCTTTTCACTGGGTCCCCAGCCATGCCACACTGTTCCGCAGTTTGATCAGCAGCGTGGCGCCGGGAGGGGCACTGGCAGCGCAGATGCCAAACAACTTTCATTCGCCCGCCCACCCCGTGATGCAGGAGGTAGCGCTCGGCGGCGATCCTCGCTGGGGCAAGGCCCTGGCGGCCGCGCCGGGCACCTTTACGGTGCAGCCGGCAGCTTTTTACTACGATGTTCTGCGTAAACACGCCAGCCGCGTCGACATATGGGAAACCGAGTACCAGCACGTAATGGAAGGCCCCAAGGCCATCTTTGATTGGATACGCAGCACCGGTATGCGGCCCTACCTTGATCGCTTGCCCGATGCCGAGCAACGCCAGCTCTTCGAAGAGATGTGCCTGGAGGGGTTCCAGGAGGCATACCGGCCGAACGATCAGGGCAAGGTGCTGTTCCCCTTCCGCCGGATGTTTATCGTGGCGTACCGCTAGCCTTAAGTTTCACCACGGAGGCACGGGGACACGGAGAAATTTTGCGCAGCAGATTTCTAAGGATATGTTCTTGAACAGACGGATCTATTTTTCGATCTCTGTTTTGGTCGTGCTCTGCTTTCCGGCTCTGCACGCTATAGCTTCCGTCCATAAGATCGGCCCCGATCTCTACGCGTACATTTCAGAAAACGATTCCAGTGCCAACTCAACGTTCCTGGTCAGCGATCAGGGCATTCTCGTGGTCGACACGGGGCTCAACGCGCAGGAGGGTCGCAAGCTGCTGGAAGAGATTCGCAAAATCTCTCAAGCCCCGGTGCGCTGGATCGTCAACACGCACTATCATCCCGACCATCGCGGCGGGAACAGTGTGGTGGGCCCCAATGCTGTAATCATCAGTACATATGAAACCCGCGCGGCTGTCTTGCGTTCGCAACGCGAAGAGGCTGTCAATGCCGGGCAGAAGCCGATGCCGGAGTACCAGCTGAATGAGGTTTTTCGCACCATGAATGGCCCTGCGCTTTTTATCGGCGGGCATGAAGTTCGCATTTACCATCCGGGCCCCGCGCATACCAGAGGCGATGCCGTGGTTTACTTTCCCGATCAGCATGCCATTGCCACCGGCGACCTGTTTCTTACCAACTCGTGCCCCGCCATGGATGACGGCGACATGGAGAACTGGATCGCAGCGCTCGATCAGATGCTGGCGTTGCCGGTGGAGCACGTTGTCCCCGGGCATTTTGAACTGGCCACGAAAAATGAATTGCAGCGTTTTCGCAATTACCTGGCCGACCTGCGCGACCAGGTTGCGCGCATGCGCAGCAATGGAATGCCATTGGACCGGATACAAAAGCTGCTTGTGCTAAGGACCTACAAGGACTTTCGCCAATTCCCCAAATATGAAGCCACATTCAAGGACAATGCCGCGGCTTATTTCAGCCAGCTTGAACATAGAGGACCGCTCCACAAGGGACGTAAGGCCGAGTAGAGTGTCAAATGCGGCCTTTCGTTATGCCTGGACCTGCCGCAACCAACTTACAATGGTGGCCATGACTGAAACCTCAACCCAACCTGCCCCGCGTCAGCGCCGGCTGCCATGGCTGCCCGGAGTTCTGATCGGGGCAGTCTTCGCGCTCGCTCTTGCCGTGCTGATGGCACGGGTGCAATCAGGTCCGCTGGCGGCGCTGTGGTCGGCATTGAGCGGACGCAACACGCGCATCAGTAGTGAAGGCAGCGTCATCGAACGCATACAGCGGTTGCAGCGGATGGAAACCGTGGTTTACAACATGGACAAGATCGTGACCGGCGAAAAGGACAATCCGATTCTGCCCGACTTTATCGCCGGCGATCGCCTGCTGATGATCGTCCACGGGCAGGTCGTTGCCGGGATCGATTTTACGCGGCTAAAAAATGGCGACATCAAGATTCAGGGGAAGGAAGTGCGCGTCCGCCTGCCCAACCCCCAGGTGCTGATCACGCGATTGGATAACGCGCGCACCAAAGTCTATTCACGCAACACTGGAATTCTGGTCCGGGTTGATCCTAATCTTGAGACACAGGTGCGCCAGGAAGCCGAAGGCGAGTTGCTGCAGGAGGCGGTGCTGGGCGGAATCATGAACAACGCGCGCGACAATGCGCGTGCTACCGTAACCAGTCTGCTTCTGGGGCTTGGATTCGAGAAGATAGACGTGGAGTAACAGGTTTTTCTCGAAATCTGGGACCTTGCGTCCACCTCACGGCATCCCTGAGTGCGCTAAGAAAACTAACCGAAGGAAGCAAATGGAATATACAAACCTTGGTTCCACCGGCTTGAAAGTTTCCCGCCTCTGCCTGGGTTGCATGACCTATGGAAGCAAGAGCTGGCGCCAGTGGGTGCTGGAAGAAGCGGAGGGAAGGCCGTTTATCAAAACGGCGCTCGACTCGGGCATCAATTTCTTTGACACCGCGGACATGTATTCCCTGGGCGCCAGCGAGCAGGTTCTGGGCCGCGCGCTAAAAGAATTTGGACCGTCGCGTGACAAGCTGGTCATCGCCACCAAGGTTTTCTTTCCCATGGGTGACGATCCCAACGAGAAAGGGCTCTCGCGCAAGCACATCATGCACGCCATTGACGACAGTCTGCGGCGTCTGGGCGCCGACTATGTTGATCTCTACCAGGTCCACCGCTTCGACTATACGACGCCAATCGAAGAGACGCTGGTGGCGCTGCATGACGTGGTGAAGGCAGGGAAGGCGCGTTACATCGGCGCGTCGTCAATGTT